>JAIDJZ010000122.1 GCA_029051965.1 Paramuribaculum sp.
ATTCTTGCTTCTCGTATATGGGCGCTGGATGGTGTTGTTGCCTGTCGAGGTGAGAGTTTTTGTGATTGAGAGGTTGTCGGAGCCTTCGTTTCCGGCGGAGATGCAGATGATTCCGCGCTCTCCAAGCCGCGAGAGGGCCTGTGAGTAATAGTCAGATCCGTCGTGGGGGCCGATGTTGCTTCCGAGCGAGAGGTTGACCACGCATGGCTGTCCGGTCGATTCGGCATATTCTATGATGTTGGTCACGCCCTGGATGATGTTGGGGGTGTAGAGCGATCCGCAGCTGAGGGCGAGGTCGGCACCGGTAGCGACGCCGTAGAAGGGTATGGGCTGAGAGTTGGCCATAGCTCCTGAGGTGCCGGATGCGGAATTGAGTCTGAGGAAGCGTCCGTTTCCTTTATATGAACCGGCCATGATACCGGCTACGTGGGTCGCGTGGCTTTGCGCGCGGTTGTCGGTTTCGAAGCTTGAGATGTTTGCGGGAGTGTAGGTTGTGAAGGTTCCGTTTGAACCGTTCATGTGCCAGAGTCGCTGTATGCGGCTTGACCCGTCGGAGTTTTTGAAGTTGAGGTGGTTTGCTTCAAGGCCGGTGTCCATTATTCCGGCAACGACGCCGGTGCCGTCGAACGAGACTGTGGCGCCGTCATGTGAGAAGCCGCTCTGGACCGTATTGACACCGCAGGCCGTACGGGCGAAGTCGAGGGTCGGTTCCTTGCTGTCGCCGAAGCCTATCTGAAGAACGCGGGGATCTTCAGCAAGACGGGCGATGACTTGCGGCTGGCATAAAATGACTGCGACGCCGCAGATTTCCGAAACGACCTCGATTTCTTCTGAACTGAAGACTTCGTCGGCCTGAATTCCTTTTTCAAGGATTACAACAGCCTTTATGCGGCTGTCGGCATTGTCGGCAGCCAGAGGGGCGCGCTGGCCGTCGGAAACGTCTGTCCGGAGGGCTGATTCGAGAAGCAGTCGTCCGGCCGGGTTGATTTTCGATTGTCCTGCGGCGCTGAGTGCGAGAGCCGAGGCAACGGTTAGAAGTAGAAATCTATTCATAATGCGGTTAAGGAGAAGTTGAAAATTGGCGCGGATAACCGACGGTTGTCCGCGCCAACAGATTCAGTAGATTTATGATACTAAGCGAGTCTTAGTTTCTTGTCATGTGCATCCGTTTCCATGATCCCCAGTGTCCGCTGATTTGGTTGAGTGCGGGATAGGGCATGACGGCGAGAGTGAACGTTGCGTCTTCGGGGAAGATGATTTCATCGTAGCCGACGACTTCGAGCGGGACGTTTGCTCCGAGATCCGGATAGGCGGTAGAGGATGCTACGATACATTCGCCGATATTGGTGAAGTTGATTATTCCCGTGGTTGCAAACGATCCGGCCATCAGTTCGAGGCTTATCTGCTTGGAAGCTTCGTCGTAAGCGAACTCGAAAGGAATGTAGAGATAAGAGAGACCCTTGAGGTTGAATGCGTCGAGCTCGGTTCCGTAGTACTCGCTGCTCGGTTCGAGTGTCTTCATGTTGAGGACCATAGAGACTTCCTGGCCGGTGGTTCGGTCGATAGCAGTCATAGTCCATGAGCCGGCCATCATAGTGTAGGCGTCGTCGACGTTGACGATAGTCAGATCGCAGTTTGCGTTTCCGACAGTAGCGCCTTCGACTTTAGTGATGGTCATCGAGAACTTGCGGTCGTCGTTGATGACGCCCTGTTCCCAGACGGGAGTGATTTCAACATAACCGGTAGCTTCGCCTTCGGGGATGTTGATGGTTTTCGAAGTGATGTTGTAGTTTTCAACCTCTTTTGCGGGGTTTTCAACCGCTTCCTTCACTTCAACGGTTACGACGATCTTGCCGTTGGTCGTGCCGCTGACGTTAACCGGAACGTAGACCATTGTCTGGTTTTCGTTGAAGCTGAAAGTCGGATCGAGGTCGACAGTGACATCGGGAGCGGTGTTTACCGCGCCGAGGAATCCGGGATAGTCTTCGACATTATTGTCGTCGCAGGCCGACAGCGAGAGCAGGGCGAGAGCGAAGGCAAAATATTTGTATAGTTTCATTTTCGTTTAGTCTTAAAAGTTAATAGAAACGATTTCTCGGATCAATAGCCCGCGTTCTGCTGGCCCTTGAGCTGGGGGTTAACCGACATTTCGCGGTAGGGGATGGGCCAAACGAAGCGGTGGTCGCCCTTTTCGTAGGACACGTTGTCGGTGCTGACCTGAACGAATTGCATTCCTTCGTCGAGCGGAGATCCAAGGCTTGCGAGATTAGCGTTGCGGGTGAATCCGATTCCCCAGCGACGGAGGTCGCTCTGGCGGAATCCTTCGCCGATAAGCTCTTTGGCGCGCTCTTCGCGGATGGCGGTAACGAGTGCTGCTCCGGTTGAAGTGGTGGCCTGATAGCCGTCGATACGAGCCTCACGGATAGCGTTGAGATATTCGTTGGCTTTAGTCTCGTTCTTGACGGGACCGTCAGTTGCGCAAACTTCGGCGGCAATCAGATAGAGCTCAGAGAGACGGAAGGGTTTAGCCTTGTTCTGGAGGTTGTTGGAGGTAGTTGTCCAGAGAGCGGGGTTGCCGGGGAATTTGCTGAACACAAATGCCTGGCAGTTGACGCCGGAAGAGTTGATCTGATAGAGTTCGAAGAAGCTATCGAAACGGATGTCATTATCGCCGTAGGCCAGAAGTGTCTCTGCAGTCGGGATGTAGTCAGAGGTGATTTTCTGGGCGTTGGTGAGCCATGTCTGACCGATTGCGAATCCGCCGCCCTTGGCTTTTTCTGCGTAGGGGACAAAGATCAGCTCAGAGCCGGTGTCGTTGGTCCACATGTTGGCATAGTCGTCGGTTCCGACGAGATCATAGATCCCGCTGTTGATGACGTATTCGGCTTTGCTGAGGGCAGTCGAATAGTCGTTGGTCAGGAGTGCGAAACGCGACTGGAGCGCTGCAACGACATATTCGTTGAGGTAGCTTGTCTCAGGACCAATATTACTATCGTTGAAGGTTGTGAGATCCCATTCAACCATTCCGTCGAATGCGAGAGTCAGCTCGTTGTTGATATATTCTACGGTCTTGCGGATCGAGCTGCGGCCAACGTAAGAGCCACGGTCGCCAGAGGGTTTGTATTCGGTCACGATCTGGAGACCTTTGCCTTCGGCTTCGAGATTGGCTTCCTTATAGTCGACGAATTTGTCGAAGAGGTAGACGTAGGCCATCGCGCGGCAGAAGTGTCCGACAGCGATCATGCTCTTGATTTCGGTCTTTTCATTGTCGGTGACATCGTCACGGTTGAGCAGAGCCTCGCATTTCGGGATGAAGTAGTTCGCTTCGTTGATAGCGTTGTAGGCACTC
>JAIDJZ010000123.1 GCA_029051965.1 Paramuribaculum sp.
TTCCCTCCGCACCGGAATCGGCTAAAAAAATAAGCTCGCATATTGTATAAATTAAATTTGAACACTTACTTAATTGTGACAATTTATAATAACGGAATCTAAAAGAACAATATCTATGCGTTTAAAAAGCCTTCTTACTCTCTCCTCTGTGGCCATATCTGCTTTTTTTCTGTCGTCATGTGCCGAAAACACAAATGCTCAGTCTGTAGCCTCTGTCAGTCCTTCCTGTTCGGCTGGCTCTAAGGGTGGTCCCGGGCTTGGAACTCCTGGAGGCGGTCCGGTCATAGACAAGTCTGCCGGCAGCTATCTGCAGACAATGATCCGCAATCTTGTGCCGAAGTTCCAGCAGATCGACTATAAAGATGAGCAGACTGGAAAGTCAATGAAGTTCAATCTGTTTGTTCCTGAAAAGCTTGATCAGACCCGAAAATATCCGCTTGTCATGTTCATGGCCGATGCAAGCACCCCCGGTTCGCACTACACAACCCCTCTGACCCAGGGCTACGGAGGGCTTGTCTGGGCAACGGAAGAGTGGCAGAAGGAACATCCATGCTATGTGCTTGTCCCTCAGTTCTCCGGTGTGGCTGTTGATGACAGCTATGAGCACACTGTTGAGGTTGATATAGCAATGCGTATGCTTGACTATGTTATGAGACGCAATAATGTCGATGAAGACCGCGTCTATGTGACCGGCCAGTCAATGGGCGGGATGATTGCGATGTACTATAACGTTACTTATCCTACGGTTTTTGCAGCTTCGATTTTTGTAGACAGCCATTGGAATACTGACGATTTCCAGCAATTGGCCGAGCATAAGTTTGTCTATTTCATTGCCGGTGACAGTGGCAAGGCTTTCCCGGAGATAAAACCTCTTGAAGAGGCTGCGGCCGTCGACGGGGTGGGCTTCTCGTTCGGCGAATGGAGCGCGAAGCTGCCAGAGTCCCAGCAGAGCGAGCTTGCTGCTGCAATGCTCGACAAGGGAAATCCGGTCAACATCATAATGTTCGAGCCTCGGAGCGTTCTTCCAGCAGACGGCAAGGGCAGTGAGCATATCTATTCCTTTGACTATGCATATAAGATTCCGGCGGTCCGGGAGTGGCTTTTCCGTCAGCGTCGCTCCGATAAATACTGACGTGAGAGCAGCAAGAAAACAAGAAAGCGCTGTGTCAAAATTCAGAATTTTGACACAGCGTCTGTTATTTTCTGCCGGATGGCGAGGGTGCTGTCAGAATGGTTCAGGCGACGACCCGGAAGAGCCGTTATGACACACCTTCTCTTTGTATATGATAAACTATTGTTTTCAGTCCTTCTTTGGATAGATCTCGCCCGATGCGGCCAGAAGCGTGTTGTGCATCAGTGAAGCGATTGTCATCGGTCCCACGCCGCCGGGCACAGGAGTGATGAATGAGCATAACGGTTCGACGTTTTCAAAATCTACGTCGCCGCAGAGACGGAAACCGCTCTTTCGGCTTGCGTCTGGAACACGCGTTGTGCCGACGTCAATGATCGCTGCTCCTGGTTTGACCATATCGGCAGTGACGAATCCCGGCTGGCCGAGGGCGGCAATGATGATGTCGGCCTCGCGGCAGATTTCTTTGATATCGGGAGTGGCACTGTGGCAGACTGTTACCGTGGCATTGCCCGGAGCCGCCTTCTGCATCATGAGGGTTGCGACTGGTTTGCCGACGATATTGCTGCGGCCAAGCACAACACATCGTTTGCCCTTGGTGTCAATATTGTAGCGGCGAAGAAGCTCCATGATTCCGAACGGAGTCGCCGAGACGTAGCAGGGGAGACCGATCGACATTCGGCCGACATTGATCGGGTGAAATCCGTCGACATCCTTGCGGTAGTCGATAGCTTCGATGACGCGCTGCTCTGAGATGTGGCGCGGAAGCGGAAGCTGCACGATGAACCCGTCGACATCCTTGTCGTTGTTGAGTTTGTCAATGGTTGCGAGCAGTTCCTCTTCGGTCACATTGTCTTCGAAGCGGATAAGTGTCGATTCGAAACCACACGCTTCGCATGCCTTGACTTTGTTTGCGACATAGGTTTCGCTGCCGCCGTCGTGGCCCACAAGGATAGCCGCCAGATGGGGGCGTTTCTTGCCCAGGGCGGTCATCTCTTTGACGGTTTCGGCGATTTCAGCCTTGAGATCTGCGGAAATTTTTTTGCCATCAATCAGCATAATCAGTTCTTTTGTTATCAGGTTGGTTAATGGTGAGGCGGATACGGGTACAGTAGGGAAGAGGATCGGTAGAGTCCTGTCAGTGGTCGCTTATCGGCGTCCACCGCGCAGGTTTTTCATCATCTTCATGGGGTTCTTCATTGTGGTGACGGTTTTCATCATCTTTCGCATCTGTTCGAACTGCTTGAGCATGCGGTTGACCTCAACGATCGATGTGCCCGAACCGCGTGCGATTCGCTGACGGCGGCTCTGATTGATGATTCCGGGGTTTTCGCGCTCTTCCTTCGTCATCGACTGTATGATAGCTTCGATTCCTTTGAATGCGTTGTCGTCAATATCAATGTCTTTGATCGCTTTGCCGACGCCGGGAATCATCGAGGCGAGTTCCTTGAGATTTCCCATTTTCTTGATCTGCTGGATCTGGCCGAGGAAGTCGTTGAAGTCAAACTGGTTTTTGGCGATTTTCTTAGTCAGTTTGCGGGCCTCCTCTTCGTCATAGGCGTTCTGGGCTTTTTCGACGAGCGAAACGATGTCGCCCATGCCGAGGATACGGTCGGCCATACGCGATGGGTGGAAGAGATCGACGGCGTCGAGTTTTTCGCCCGTACCGACAAATTTGATCGGTTTCGTCACGACTGTACGGATCGAGAGGGCCGCACCGCCGCGGGTGTCACCATCGAGTTTTGTCAGGACAACGCCATCGAAATCAAGTCGGTCATTGAACTCTTTCGCTGTGTTGACTGCGTCCTGACCCGTCATCGAGTCGACAACGAACAGCGTTTCCTGAGGTCTGATGGCATCTTTGATCGCTGCGATCTCGTTCATCATCTCTTCGTCGACTGCAAGACGGCCGGCGGTGTCGACAATAACGAGGTCGAGATTATTGGCTTTGGCATAGCGGATCGCATTTGTCGCGATCTCAACTGGATTCCGGTTGCCCTCCTCCGTGTAGACCGGAACCTGAATCTGCTCGCCGAGCACCTTCAGCTGGTCTATAGCGGCCGGACGATAGACGTCGCAGGCAACCAGAAGCGGACGGCGCGCTTTTTCGCTTTTGAATTTGCGTGCCAGTTTTCCGGAAAACGTTGTCTTACCGGATCCCTGCAGACCCGACATGAGGATCACTGTCGGATTGCCCGAAAGATTCACCTGCGCGGTCTCGCTTCCCATGAGGGTCGCAAGTTCGTCGTGGACAATCTTCACCATCATCTCGCCCGGCTTGACGGCGGTCAGCACATTCTGGCCAAGTGCCTTTGCTTTGACTGTGTCGGTGAACTGCTTGGCGACCTTGTAGTTGACGTCGGCGTCAAGAAGTGCGCGGCGCACATCCTTCAGAGTTTCGGCAACGTTGATTTCGGTTATTTTTCCTTGGCCTTTGAGAATTTTCAGGCTTCGTTCAAGTCTTTCGCTGAGATTTTCAAACATATCGGTTGGGTAAAGATTGAGAAGGGGTTCGGAATTTAAATTAATCGGTTGGTTTCTGTGTCAGGGAAAATGACTTTCGGTTTCCACTGACGTGCCTCTTCGGGTGTCATCGAAGCGTAGGCAAGAATGATCACAATGTCACCTGGATGGACTTTGCGGGCGGCCGCGCCGTTAAGACAGATCACTCCGCTTTCACGCGGACCGGCGATGGCATAGGTGTCGAAGCGTTCGCCATTATTGTTGTCAACGATGTAAACACGCTCACCGGCGAGAATTCCGGCGGCGTCCATCAGATCTTCATCGATGGTGATACTTCCTATGTAGTCAAGATTCGCCTCGGTCACTTTGACACGATGAATCTTTGATTTTAGCATTTCGAGCTGCATCTCACTTTTTCGTGTAGGTTATATTGTCAATAAGTCTTACGTCGCCGCAATAGACAGTCACACATCCGACCGCCGGGCCGTTGGGGGTCATCCACAAGTCGGTCGGCTGCATCGTAAGGGGGTCGACAATTTCGTAATATTCGGTTGTCATGAATGGTTCGGCATCAATCGCCTCTGTCACCGATTTCTTTATTTCGGCGACGGTTGACGAGCCGGCTCGCTCCACGCTTTCGGCAAGAATGCGGTGGATAGCCGGAGCGGCGGCACGCTGTTCAGGCGTAAGGCGCACATTGCGGCTCGACATCGCAAGTCCGTCGGCTTCTCGGACGATCGGACAGGCCACAATTTCAAGGTCAAACCCTTCGAGGCTTGCCATACGGCGGATCACGGCGATCTGCTGGAAATCTTTTTCTCCGAAATAGGCTCTTGTCGGACGTGTCATTTCAAAAAGCTTGCTGACGATCTGTGCCACTCCGTTAAAGTGGCCCGGACGCATTGCTCCTTCCATGACCGTTGCGACCTCGCCCAGATCAAACTGTCGGGTGTCCGGTTCGGGATAGATTTCCTCGACGGATGGGATGAACGCATAGTCGACGCCGGCACTTTCAAGGGCTTTGCAGTCAGCCTCCTCCGTGCGGGGATATGTCGAAAGATCATCGGGATTGTTGAATTGTGTCGGATTGACAAAAACGCTCGCAACAACGATGTCGTTGTCGCGGCGTGCACGTCCCATCAGGGAAAGATGACCTGCATGGAGAGCACCCATCGTAGGCACTAATCCTATGGTCTTGCCGGCGCTACGGTGACCGTCAATGGTCTCACGCAATTCGCCGACTGTACGTAATACTTTCATTTCTTGTTTATTACAAAAACTTTAAGTCGACTTCTGTTGCTGCCAGCCGCAACTTCTCGCACGGCTTGCCGCAAAATCATCTGCAAAATTAATCAATTCCTCAATCTCTGTCAAATGATTACGCCGAAAAAAGCCTCCCCGACGAATTATAACCTCTGCCGCAGCTGAATGGCAGGCGGAAAATAAGCGAGGCTGCCGCTCCCCGAACTCTATGAATGCGGGGGCGGCAGCCTGGTCGACTGGATAATATTCTGAGAGAGATCAGTCGGTGAGGTCTACGGCATAGTACATTTTTTTGCCTGTCGGATAGAGGCCGGTGATGAACATGACATGATCATCGTTGCTCTTCAGTATAGCATTGTAGATTTTCTCTACATCTTCCGGCGACGAAACTTTCGAGTTGTTGATGTCGAGAATGATGAATCCGTTCTTGATTCCGGCAGCCTTGAATTTGCCGTCTTTCAGACCGGTCACCTGAAGACCTGAATTGATCTTCAGCTGCTGGCGCGTTTCGTTGTCGATCTTTTTGAAAGCGCATCCGAGGTCGGTCACAGTCGAAGCCTGTGTCAGCTTGGTGCTGCCCTGCGAATTATAAAGCGTTGCGCTCGCAGTGTGTTTCTTGCCGTCGCGGACATAGGAGATTGTCACTTTGTCGCCGGGGCGCATGCGGGCAACCTGTTCGAGAAGCTGGGCCGAAGTATGGGTCGGGACATTGTTGAGTGCCGTGATGACGTCGCCCTTCTGCAGGCCGGCTTCCATAGCAGTGCTCCGGTCGTTGACAGATTCAACATAGAGACCGTCGACAAGACCGTCGAGACCTTTCTCTTTGGCGATTTTCGCGTCGAGCGGGATGTAGGTGATTCCGAGGAATGCGCGCTGGACGGTTCCGTACTGCTTCAGGTCGGTCGCCACTTTGGTCACGACAGCGGTCGGGATGGCAAATGAATAGCCGGCATAGCTTCCCGTCTGGGAATAGATCGCAGTGTTGATGCCGACCAGTTCGCCGTCGAGGTTGACAAGTGCGCCGCCGGAGTTGCCGGGATTCACAGCGGCATCGGTCTGGATGTAGCTCTCAAGGCCCATCGGGCGTCCGTTGGTCGCCGACGAGATGCTGCGTGCTTTGGCCGAGACAATGCCTGTCGTGACAGTCGAGGTCAGACCGAACGGATTGCCGACTGCGAGAACCCATTCGCCGACTTTCAGGGCATCGCTGTCGCCCATCGGGATCCCGGGAAGGTCTGTCGCATCGATTTTGATCAGCGCGAGATCCGTGTTGGGATCGGTGCCGATGACAGTCGCGTTGAACTGACGGTTGTCGTTGAGGGTGATCTCAAGACGTTCGGCTCCGTCGATCACATGGTTGTTGGTGACGATATATCCGTCTGATGAAATGATGACTCCGGAGCCGAGTCCGAGCTGACGCTGCGACTCTTCTTCCGATTTCTTTTCCTGTTGTTGCTGACGCGGCTGCTGGCGGTTGCCGTAAGGATTGCCGAAGAAGAATTCGAAAAACGGATCATTGAAAAAATCGTCGCCGCGGTTGCTGTAGCCTCGCTGCTGGCGCGGAGTTGCGAAGCTCTTTATCGAAACAACGCCATTGATCGAGGACTCGGCCGCGCGGGTGAAGTCAGTGTTGGTTGCCTGACGCTGTCCGACGGTCAGGAAACCATCCGTAGCCGAAGCTTTGGTTGAGTCGGAACAAGCTGCTGCTGCCGCCGATGCTACCAGCGCTCCGGGGGGAATTACGAGAATGTGGCGGGTCAGTCTCATGTTATAGCAAAGGTGTGGTT
>JAIDJZ010000124.1 GCA_029051965.1 Paramuribaculum sp.
CAAAGTTACAAAAAAAATCTGAATCGGCAAAATCCAATCAATTGGCGGCTGCCGGGTCTGTGGCGTACCATATGTGGCCCGGTTCGTCGGTCATTTCGAAGTCTACGGTTGCTCCGGATGTGATCATGTCGTGGGTGATGTAGCTTAGGTCATAGGGCTTGCCGTTGACTTTTACACCTTTAATATATATGTTTTTGTCTGAGACGCCGGGGGCGTTGACGGTGAACGTCTTTCCGTTGTCGAGGTGGATGCGGACGGATGAGAAGAGTGGTGTTCCGATCTCGTAGCGGCCGCTTACGGGGTCGACAGGGTAGAAGCCCATCGCGCTGAAGACGTACCATGCCGACATCTGTCCGAGGTCTTCGTTGCCGCAGAGTCCGGCCGGGGCGTTGAGATAGAGTTCACGCATTACCTTACGGGCATATTGGGCGGTCTTCCACGGCTGTCCGATTGCGTTGTAGAGGTAGATTACGTGGTGGGAGGGTTCGTTTCCGTGGACATACTGGCCGATCATGCCTGTCGAGAAGAGCGGCAGTTCTTCGTGGTCGGCGGGTTCGTAGGTGAACATGCTGTCGAGTTTGGCTGTGAAGCGGTCTTTGCCCATCAGGCTGATGAGGCCCGGAATGTCGTGCTGGACAGACCAGAGATAGTGCCAGGCGTTGCTTTCGGAGATGTGGGCGGTGTATTCGTCGGGGTTGAATCCGGGCTGCCAGTTGCCTTTGGAGTCGCGGGGGACCATGAATCCGTAGGCGGGGTTGTAGTGGTTGCGGTAGTTGCGCGAGCGTTCATAGAACTGGTCGGCAATTTCTTTCTTGCCCATTTTTTCAGCCATGCGTGCGATGCAGTAGTCGTCGAATGCATATTCAAGCGAGCGGGACATCGACCAGTTTTCGGAGTTGTAGGAGTCGACCACGTCGTAGGGGACATAGCCGAGTTTCTTGTAGAGGCCGATTCCACGATAGTCGTCGATGTTGGCTGTGGCCACGCATGCTTCGAGTGCTTTTTCCGGATCAAAGTCGCCGATTCCCTTGAGGTAGGCGTCGACGATGACAGGCACGGAGTGGTAGCCGAGCATCATGTCGGTTTCGACACCCTGGAAGTTCCAGACTGGGAGGCGTCCGTTCTGTTCATAGAAGGCGATGAACGATTTGATCATGTCGTTGGTGCGTTCCGGCTCGGTTATGGTGAAGAGTGGGTGCGCGGCGCGGTAGGTGTCCCAGAGGGAGAATGTCGAGTAGTTCTGCCATCCGTCGGCTTTGTGGTTTTTTCCGTCCGGTCCGCGGTAGTCGCCGTTGGTGTCGTTGAAGAGTGTGGGCGCGATCATCGAGTGGTAGAGGGC
>JAIDJZ010000125.1 GCA_029051965.1 Paramuribaculum sp.
GAGTCGGGTGCGTTTGCCGATGATTGCGGCTCGTTGTGAGATGACTCCTGATTATTTTGCGGCTGATTTTTACGGGGAGTGCTTTCCTGACGGCGGCTGCCACTGCGTTCTGACTCGCGACGCCGTCTGCTTCTGGGGTTTCTGCCTTTTCGTTTGGAGAGTGCGCTTTCGGCCTCACTTTCCAGCTTGTCGGAGTCCTTTCCGTCGGAGATGCGTTCGATTTTCTTCCCAATGAATTTTTCGATCGCAAACCATTTGTTTCTGTCGCGTTCGCTGACAAAAGTGATTGCCTCGCCCTCAGCATCCGCTCGTGCCGTTCGGCCGATGCGGTGAACGTAGTCTTCTGCATCGTGGGGGACATCGTAGTTGATGACCATTGTGATGTCGTCGATGTCAATGCCGCGGGCGACAATGTCGGTGGCGACAAGTATGTCGATTCTTGCGGCTTTAAATTCATGCATGACTTCGTCACGGCGCTGCTGGTCAAGGTCGGAGTGCATTTCTCCGATTTTGAATTTGCTTTGACGCAGTTCTCGAGCAAGTTCCTTGACTTTCAGTTTTGAAGATGCGAAGACGATGACTCTCCGAGATTCGCGTTCTGAGAAAATCTTTTTGAGCAACTGGGCTTTCTGATGATCACGGCAGAAAGCGACCTGCTGGTGGATTTTTTCGGCAGGTTTAGAAACGGCAAGTTTGATTTCGCAGGGATCCTTCAGGATGTTTTTTGCAAGTTGCTGGATTTTCGGCGGCATTGTTGCAGAAAACATCAATGTCTGCCGGTCTTCCGGAAGACGTTTGACAATCTGCATTATGTCTTCATAGAAGCCCATGTCGAGCATGCGGTCAGCTTCGTCAAGAATAAAGAATGAGACTCTGGAAAGGTCGACATATCCCATCTGAAGGTGGGCCAGGAGTCGCCCCGGAGTTGCAATGACAATATCCGCTCCGAGCTTAAGGCCCTTCTGCTGGCGGGCGAATGTGGCACCATCTGTCCCGCCGTAGATCGGCAGAGAACTCACTGACAGAAAGTAGCCGAATCCTTCAAGCTGATTGTCGATCTGCATGGCAAGCTCGCGGGTAGGGGCCATTACGATGCAGTTGATTGCGTCGGAGGGAAACTCTCCGTCTGCAAGACGATTGAGCACCGGGAGAATATATGCGGCAGTCTTGCCTGTGCCGGTCTGGGCTACAGCAATCAGGTCGCGGCCGTCAAGGGCTGCCGGGATGGCTCGCTCCTGAATCGGGGTGCACTCTTCAAAGTGCATTGCATCGAGAGCATCGAGCACATCGTAGTTAAAATCAAATTCATCAAACCTCATCGGTCTTTTTTGCTTAGTTATTTTAAAGGAGCTCTGTCCTTCATACCTTATTAGAAATATTTTGCAAAAATACGCTAAATCTCTGACTTAGGCAAATTTTGCGATCTGTTTCAGCTCGATGGTCCGAGTCGAAACAGGTACGGCCCGGTAAAACTGTCATTGACATGTTTAGCCGGACCGTACTTGTCAGTGTAAGACGCAGAGTTACTTGATTCTGCGGAGTGTGTCGAGAAGCTTCTGCCCGAGGCCGATGTTGTAGCCTGAAGACACGAATACGACACGGTTGAAAGTGTCTGCAATTATGATCACAGGCTGGTCGCCGGATGATTTGGTGCCCTCCTTGAGTGCGTTGGCAATTGTTCCCTCGGGGTCCGAGCCGAATGTTATGGTCGAGGGGAGGCCTTCGATAATATGTTTGTCGAGTTTTTCCAGAGCCGCAGGGCTTTCGGCAAGCAGAATCATGGGGAATCCGGTCGCTTCGAACTCATCTTTAAGCGCGGCGATGTCGCGAAGGGCATGATTCGACGGCTCGTGTCCGGGACGGACAGTCCCCAGAATATAGTAACCGCGGCCGGTTGTCGAAAGCACAGACTGCTTCGCCGCCATGTTTCGGGGCAGGAACTTCGATTCTGCATCGAATGATCCGATAACCTGAATCCGGGTGGTGTCGGAGCGTAGCACAAGCTGATTCTCGACATCGCCCTTGGTCAGGTCTAAGAAGTCGATGTGGGAGAGAACACCACCGTCGGCAAGGCGCTGTCCTGTGACAATCATATATGTTCCTTCGTCGAGTCGCTCGCCCTTTCCGAAGCATTCACTCAGCGGAATGAAATCAGGATAGCTCAGCAGATGAGGCTCGCCATTCTCAATTTTTGAAACAGTGAAATGTGTGTAATACAATGGACTGTCGACAGTTGAATTCGATGTATACGGGAGTGTGAGCAGGTGCTGGTTTGCAGGCTTCGCCGTCTTCTCTTTTCTGAATCGTGCGTCAATCCATTTCCCGTTGCTGTCCGCCCATTGTGTTTTGCCTGTAATCGGATCAATGCGTGCCGGTATACCCATTGATCTGGCAGCGGCCACAAAGAAGATGTCGCGGGACAGAGCCGAGGTTTTTCTGGTTTCCCAGACTTTATCCGGATCCATAGTGACAGATGCCGGATACCATTCAAGGCTCGCATCAATATTCTCGGCCGTCCATCTGACAAATTTCTCGGGATTCTTGCGATAATCCTTTTGCTTCTTTTGGGGTGTAGCTTTGGTTAAATAGCCTCTGAATGGAGTCAGGCGCTCATTCAGAATGCGTGGCGACATTATGTAGTCGGCTTCGAACGTGGTGCCGTTCCAGGAGCTGGTGAGATGGTCGTCGAGTACCGGTCGGGAGACGTCAGTCAGATCCTTTTCCGTAAGAGATTTCAGCAGAGCGACAGCCTTTGGGCCGGGATTGTCGGCAAGGAACTTTCTTAATACCGCGTGGTTGCCTCTTGATCTGTAGAGAAGATCAGCGACGGAGTCTCCTTCCACGGGCTGGGAGAATGTGGCGACGTAGGCGAGTCTGATCGAGTCCTCCTGAGCAAACCTGCGGTCGTTGTCTTTGCGCTGTTGCGCGCTTACATAGGGAGCTGCAGCTCCTGATTGGGGTGGAACAATGTCAAGATCCATCGATTCGAATGGCCTGCCATTGCCCGTAAGCTCTATTTCGACAGTGCGTGTTTCTCCGACTTTCGCTTTCTTTAAATTGAATGAAGTTCCGTCAGAGGCCCAGACAAGTAGATCTCCGAGGCCTGTGATCACGGATGCATGACCGTTCGAATCGGTCAGTTTTGTGGCGATAGGATAGAATTCGGCATAGTTGTAGATGCGGAATGATACGCGGGCGTTCTTTAGAGGCTGCCCGTCTGCGTTCCGGACAAAGACATCAAGAGTGTCGACCGGAGCATAATGGTCTGTAACATTGATGTCGGTAATTCCGTCGGCTGTAGAAAGTATCTCCTCTTTTCCGAAATACGGACCGAACACTCTGGCGTGCATAAGCATGCCTCGAGAAGCAGGCGCGTTGAACCATCCTAAGTTCAGTACGGGCTCCGGTTCGCATGCCCCAAGAAAGTACCACTCTCCGTCTGCCCACGCCTCGACCCACGCGTGATTGTCGTCGGTATGGGCCCATCTTGGTGTATATACCTGTCTCGCAGGAATGCCCATTGCTCTTAGAGCCGCGACTCCGAATGTCGATTCCTCTCCGCATCGTCCGATCGCGGATGAAACGGATGCCAACGGGGAATGTGTGCGGCCGTCTGATGGCTGATATGTGACTTTTTCGTGACACCAGTGGTTGATCTCCAGAATCGCTTCCTTCATCGAAAGCCCTTTGACTCGGTCCTTCAGTTCGTTATAGAATACTTCGCGGTGGTTGTCGAGGTCTTCGTTGTTTACGCGGACGGGGACTACAAAATGTAGAAATTCACGCTCCGGCACCAGTGATCCCCACGGCATTTCGTCACGGGCTTTCAATGACATGTCGACATTGTGGGCGAAAAATTCGCGGGAGTAGTTGGCCGAGTCGGCTGCCGGCATATACTGATAGAGCATTTCGAGACTCTTTTCTTTCAGTGTCGGGCTCTGGGAGAATACCGGTGTTGCACAGACTGATGCAGCTGCAATTATTGCGATGTGTTTCAGATTCATTTTAGTATTTCGACAAGTTGTTTGACTTTGTTAATGTCAGTTTCCATGACTGAAAACTCGTCTTCTCCAGTCTTCCCCATGGAAACTGACTGGTTTCTGAACGACATCCGACTTGCGACTGCGGATCGCGCAGAGGCATGTAGTTCAATCAGTCCAGTCTGATCGAGAATGGTGCGGGCATTGTCAGGACTGACACCGCATCCGCCAAGAAGTATGATCCTGTCACCGGCGGCTTTAAGCAGAGACTTGATTCTTTCTGCCCCCTCGAGAAGTGTCGGGGCGCAGCCTGAAGTCAGAATCCGATTGCACCCCAGGGCGATTATCTCTTCAAGTGCCGTTTCGGGGTCTGATGTCATGTCGAAAGCACGATGGAAGGTGACTGAAATGCCATCGGCCGCTTCAATCAGTTTCCGACAGGTCGCGGTATCAATTCCTCCGTCGGATGTGAGCGCGCCGATGACAACTCCGGCGGCTCCGGCGTCGCGAATTGCAGCAACGTCATCAAGCATCACATCAATTTCGGCTTGATTATATAGGAAGTCTCCTGAGCGCGGACGGACAAGCACATGAACTCTGGCGTTCCGGCAGGCATTGACCGCTTTGCGGACCATTCCGATGCTTGGTGTCAGACCGCCGGCTTCCAGACCGGAGCAAAGTTCAACACGGTCTGCGCCGCCCTGCTCTGCTGCGATGACACTATTGATGTCACCGCAACAAATTTCAAGTTTTCGCTTCATATGTCAGAGTGTCTCAAGTTCGATTACATAGTCGACTGCTGTGGGCTTTTCTTTAAGTCTGACGACAATGCCCTCTTTGGTGCGAGTATATTCAATGGGGGTGCGGTCGATAAAATCGACAGCCTTTCTGACTTTCCGCTTGACCGGAACATAGATTTCGTTGTTGGCCGGAGTCATGACATGGAGGTAGAGCTTGTTACCCTTGCGGGTTGATGTTCCCCAGTCCTGTGCAGGGAAATCACCGGCAGTTGTCGCATAGAAAGTTTCGCCGTATGTCTTCATCCAGTCTCCGATTTCTTTCATTCGGGCGAGGGCCGTTGCAGGCAGTTCGCCGTTGGGTTGCGGACCGACGTTAAGCAGAAGGTTGGCTCCCATACCTGCAGCTTTGACAAGATAGCGGATAAGGGTGGGTGTGTCTTTGTAGTTCTGATCGGCGACCTTATATCCCCACATTCCGTTCATCGTCTGACAGGTTTCGAGAGGCAGGGGCGAAATTTCCTGTCCGGATAGCCCAGCTGTGTTTTCCCCCGGAAGATCACGTTCGAAAATCTGTATATCTTCGCCTTCGTAGGGGGCGATGTGGTGGTTGTTGCCGACAAGGCATCCAGGCTGCAGGCGGTGGATCATTGCATATTGCTCTTCGAGCTTCCAGTCAAACGGCACGCTGTCCTCGTCGTGATCCCAATGGCCGTCAAACCATATTGCTCCGATCTCGCCGTAGTTGGTGAGGAGCTCAGTCAGCTGACGGTTCATAAAGCCGTAATAGCCGTCCCAGTCTGACTTGCTTGGATCAATGCCTGTGCGGAGGCCTGTGCGCCCCTTGGGATAATCCTCGCGTCCCCAGTCGATATGTGAATAATAGAGATGGAGTTTGATGCCCTGTTTGTGGCATTCGTCAGCAAGTTCGCGGATGATGTCGCGCTTGAACGGGGTCGCATCCACTATGTTGTAGTCCGATTCGTTGGTGTCCCACATTGAGAATCCGTCATGATGACGTGAAGTGAAGCAGATATACTTAGCCCCCGCGTTTTTTATGGCGCAAACCCATTCGGCTGCGTTGAAGTTGGCAGGGTAGAACGCTGATGCGCATTTTGCGTATTCTTCAGCAGATATGCCGCTGTTGAGATACCATTCGCCCTGTGCGAACATACTGTAGACTCCCCAGTGGATGAAAATTCCGAATCCATGATCGGCAAATTCTTTCCGTGCTTCAATAATTTCTTGCGTCGGCTCATAGGCTGCCATTGAGGAAGTGGCGGTCAGCAGAGACAGGCATGAGGTCAGAAGTAGTTTTTTCATGATGCTTTGAATCAAGAAAGGGCCTGACAGCACGAGTGCCTGTCAAGCCCTTTGTATGGTTTATGAATATGATTGGTC
>JAIDJZ010000126.1 GCA_029051965.1 Paramuribaculum sp.
CTTCGGCGCGCTTCGCAATTTCGTCAAGATGCAGAACGACTACGACTGCCGTTTCTTCATCGCCGACCTCCACGCGCTGACAACCAATCCCGATCCCGCAGACCTCCATGTCAATGTCAAGAATATCGTGACGGAATATCTCGCTGCCGGCATCGATCCCGAAAAGGCAACTATTTTCGTGCAGTCCGACGTCCCGGAAATCTCCGAACTCTATCTGCTTCTTAACATGCATGTCGGAATCGGCGAACTGATGCGCACCGCGTCATTCAAAGACAAAGCGCGTAAGGCGCTTGGCATCAAGACCGACTCATCGACACCGACATCGCCGGAGGATGACAATATCGAGAAAGAAATTATCGGTTCAGACTCGAACAAACGCGTCAATGCCGGCCTTCTGACCTACCCTACACTCATGGCAGTGGACATTCTCATCCAGAAAGCCAATAAAGTCCCCGTCGGAAAAGACCAGGAGCAGCATCTTGAACTTACACGCCGGTTTGCCCGCCGCTTCAACTCTTTCTATAAAACCGACCTGTTTCCCGAACCGGCGAACTACACGTTCGGCGCGGGAGCGGTAAAAGTGCCCGGTCTTGACGGCTCCGGAAAAATGGGCAAGAGCGAAGGCAACTGCATCTATCTGATCGATGAAGACAAAGTGCTTCGCAAGAAAGTGATGCGCGCAATGACCGACGAAGGTCCCAAAGAACCGAATTCGCCCGTCTCGCTTCCCGTCCAGAATCTCTTCTCGCTGATGGAACTGACTTCCGCACCCGAGGTTGTGGAACAGTTCAAGAATGCCTATGCCGACTGTTCGATCCGCTACGGCGACCTTAAAAAGCAGCTTGCCGAAGATATTCTGGCAATCACACGTCCGATCCGCGAACATATTATCGAGCTGCGCAACAATGACGAATATATCGGCCGGGTGCTCCGCCAGGGTGCCGAACGGGCGCGATATTATGCTGCCGAAACGCTCCGCGAGGCTCGCGAAGTCATGGGCATCCGCAAATTCTATTGAATTGGTAAGCCATACCCCTGTGCATAAGGAGGGTGTGTCATAACGGCTCATCCGGGTCGTCGCTTGAGGGATTCAGGTTCGGTCATTGACGACAGTCAACTCCCATCACCCTCACCCTCATGCTTCTACCGGCTGAACCATTCTGACAGCACCCTCGCCATCCGGCAGAAAATAACAGACGCTGTGTCAAAATTCAGAATTTTGACACAGCGTCTGTCTTTTTCATAGGGTCTCGCCGAGCGGAAACGGACAGTGCAGGGAAAACCGATCTCATTTTTCCGTTAGGTTATTGGTATTGTTGTCGCCTTTTTGTACTTTTGCCAAGCACTTATCCCACGGACCGCAATGAAACACCCGCTCCTCAATGAATTGAGACGCCACAGTCCCGAGTTACTGGCTCTTCTGATGACAGCCGGAGCGCTGCTGCTTCCAGAAGAAGAAGGAGTGCTGCACATTATATTATGCGTAGCCGCCTACTTAATTCTTGCCTTCATGATCGTCAGCCGCGCTGAATCGGGATGGGCAACACGTATTGATGTGGTCAGATCGACACTTGTCGTGATCGCCTCGATCGGCGCATTTTTTGTCGGGCAGCCGGCAGCCGCGGTCTCTATGATTTTCTTCTACTGGCTATGCATCCGGATCGGAAGACGTCTGGTTGATAAGGTGAAGCGCACGCTTGACTCATCGCGCGAAATGTGTCCCGACGAACTGACGACGGAAGAAGAGGACGGAACAACACATCCGCTCGCCGCCGACCATATCCATACCGGCGACACCGTAATCGGGACCAAAGATCATCCGCTAAGTATCAATGGCATTCTGATCTCACCGTCCAAGGCCAGCTTTGACTTCCACAACCTGACAGGCGAACACAAGCCGGTTGAAATCAAAGAGGGGGAATATGTCCCAGCCGGCGCCATTCCGCTCGACGACGAGATTAAAGTCAAGGTCACAAAAGAATGGAATGAGAACTCGATTGCAGACATTTCCAATTTTGTCCGGGAAGCCGCCTCAAACCTGTCGCCATCACGCCTCTGGATC
>JAIDJZ010000127.1 GCA_029051965.1 Paramuribaculum sp.
ACTCAGAAATATGGCGACGACAAGGTGTTTGCGCCCGGCACGGTCATTATCTCCGCCGCAGGCGAAGTGACCGATGTCCGCAAGACAGTTTCGCCCGTTCTGGCCAACAATCAGAAATCGCGCCTTTATTACATTGACTTCTCATATTCGCCCCTGAGCCTCGGAGGCTCGGCACTTGCCCAGTCGATGAACCGCCTCGGCGACATGGCTCCGACAGTGGCCGACGCCGACAGATTCAGCGCCGCATTCAACGCTGTCCAGAAGCTCGTCAAACGCGGTTCGCTGACAGCAATCCACGACATCTCGGCCGGCGGTCTTATCACCACCCTGCTCGAAATGACCTTCGGCAACACAGCCGGCGGCATCGACCTGACGACCGACGCATTCGTGGCCGACGGCGAAACAGATCTGATCAAGATTCTCTTTGCCGAAAACCCGGCAGTTGTCGTACAGATAGCAGAAAACAAAGCAGAATCCGCCGAACGTCTTCTCAAAGAAGCAGGCGTCACCTTCCGCTTCATCGGCCGTCCGTCGGCTGAACGCTCTCTTATGATCAGCCATCAGGGAAGCGAACGCATGATCGGAATCGACCACATGCGCGACGTATGGTTCCGCTCGTCCTATCTGCTTGACGCAGTGCAAAGCGGAGAAAATTGCGCCCGCATGCGCTTCGAGAACTACAAGCGTCAGCCCCTGCGCTACCGATTGCCTAAAGGCTTCAAGGGTTCGCTCGAATCGCGCGGCCTCAAGGCCGGCAACCACGGCGAAACCGGCGTACGCGCCGCTATCATCCGTGAAAAAGGCGTCAACGGCGACCGCGAGATGGCCTATTCGCTCTATCTCGCCGGCTTCGACGTGAAGGATGTCCACATGACAGACCTCATGAGCGGCCGCGAGACACTCGACGATGTGAACATGATCGTGTTCTGCGGCGGATTCTCCAACTCCGACGTTCTTGGTTCGGCAAAAGGCTGGGCCGGCGGATTCCTCTGGAATGAAAAAGCCAACGCCGCCCTCAAACGCTTCTATGACCGCGACGACACCCTCTCGCTCGGCG
>JAIDJZ010000128.1 GCA_029051965.1 Paramuribaculum sp.
TGTGGCAGTCACACAGACGGCAGGAAGCGAGGCGGCCCCGCAGTCTCTGGCGAGTGGCGAGGCTCCCAGCACCAGATGTTCGCCTGTTCTCAGGCGAGGCACAATGGCTTCGATCGCGTCGACATGTTTGTCAACGAAGGCCATGATGAGGTCTGTGTTGAACGGGAGGGCGTCGCAGGCCTGTCGCAGTTGGCTGACAGTCTCGGGGGTGTAGGCATGGGATGCATCGAGGATCGTTATGATTGTCGGAGAGGCGAATCTGTCGGCTGAGCGTCGCATGTAGCGCTCGCCGGTGGTTGTTGGCAGAGCGAATCCTGGCATTCTGCTGCCCGGGAGGTTCTCGATCCGGAAATCGCTTTCGCGGAAACGCTCGAACACTTCCGGATATTGTTTCATGAGCGATTCCTCGCTGATGGCCTGACAACCGGAGGACACCGAGCTGTCTGAGAATCGGACGGTGACTGTCTGTTCACTCAAAGAACCGGGATTGTTTTCAAAGTCGAAAAAGAGTGGCAGATAGTCGGAAGGGTCAAAAGTGTAGGTCGCCTCCATCGCTATTACGCCTTTCAGGCGCATGACGGCTTCAATTGCGATGCATTTTCGTCCGGCAACAATAGTGTCAGGGTGGAAAACGACCTTGTAACGGTCGCTGCGCAAGATTCTTTCAAGTTCTTCGGCAATGGTTGCCGGCAGCAGATTTGCGAACTGGGCTGTGCGCTGCACTCCTTTCGGAGAGTCGTTTCCTGACAATGTGCCGCTGAACGGAACGGGATCCCATTTCATATGGAATTCCAGAAGTCGCTCGCCGGCATAGCGGTAATGGTTTCCGTCGAAGTAGGCCGTGAAACCCTTTATCGGATCCTCGCGCGAAGTCATTGTCCAGTCGATGAGGTAGTCGCATGGAAGCAGGCTGTCGGCGGGTGCGGCTTTCTGAAAAAGATCGAGCGAGTATACGATATCATCATTGAGCTGCGGCATTGTGACGCTGAACGAGGCTCTCGATCTGTAGCAGTCGATTCCGCGCATTGCCGCAATGATATCTTCGGGAGTTACTGCCGCGCCTGCAGCCGGCAGACCGGAAACGACTGCCGTCAGGGACAGGGCGGTTTTAAAAAGAATGTTGCGCATAATTGAATTGTGATGAATTGACTCTATGGCATGGCAGATGCCTGCAGGATAAACGCCGGTTTTCCGGAAAAAGTTCATCCCGCGGCTGATTCTGTCGTTCAGCGGCGGGATGAGATTCTGTTAATGCGGAATGCGGGTCAGATTATTCGAGTGTGCAGATCGAAACGCGGTTCCAGTCATTTTCGCTGAACATGCTTCCGACTCCCTCGCCTTCGGCTACGATGCGGTCGGCTTTGATTCCATATTTGGAAATGAGGGCGTTTTTGACTGATTCAGCACGGGCGGCTGCGAGACGGGTGTTGAGCTCGAGGTTTCCGTCCGGCGACGCATAACCCTTGACAATCACTTTCGAGCCTTTGTGGTTTTTGAGATATGAGGCTACCATTTCCACGTTTGGCATCTGGTCGGCTGTGATTGTCGAGCTTCCGATCTGATAGAAGATGTAGCGCACGCTTTCAAGGTTGTTGTTGACCTCTTTGATCACTTCCGGTTTGCGGTTCTTGCAGGCTTCGAGTTGTGTGGCCAGATCCGCGGCAGTGGCTGCGGCAGCCGCAGTCGCGCTGTTGCAGGCGGCGATTTCGCTTCTGAGCCGGTTGATTTCGTTGTTGAGCTTTTCGATTTCCGAATTGTCGGATTCGGAAACGCATTTGAATCGCGGTCCGAAGTTGTAGGTCACACCGACAAGGCAGTTGAATGTCGCCATTTTGCGAGAGTAGGCAGCACTTGTCTGGCTGACTTCCGGAAATCCTTCATAAGGGCTGCCGGTCATGTTCCAGCTGACATATGGCTTGAGCGCAAGGGTCACATGTTCGTTGACATTGAAATTGAGGTTTAATCCGGCTTTTGTGGCAAAATAGTTGGCGTCCGGAAGCTTGTAATTCTCATTAGGACCATTGTTGGTGTAGTCGTGACCCCAGCCTGCGCCGGCGACAACTTCGATCTCAAACGGACGCACCGAACAGTTGTAGCCGCCGAAAAGGTTCATGAGGTTGACAGCTCCATAGACACCGACATAGGAGTTGTCGAACGCTGTGGACTGACGGATGGGATACCACGACGAGGTGTTGATTCCGAATGTCGCTTCAGCACCGATGCCGAACGCGGGCGAAATCTGTTTCTGGACATGGGCGCCGATAATTGCGCGCATGTCGCCGAAGAATGCATAGCCGTCAGCAAGCGGTGTGGTCACACCACCGTCGAGGCCGGCCGACCAGTTGCTGTCGAAGCGAGGGGTTTCAATAATGGTCCGGGCTCCAGCACCGAGACAAGTGGCGGAGAGGACAAGTGACAGGAATAATTTACTTTTCATCTTGAATTATGAGGTTGTTTAATAACAAATATTCAACCGGAGTGGATGGGCCGCACTGCTGCCATTTTCCACTGCAAAAATAATAAATTGATGGTAACCGAGCACAAAATTTGCAAAAAACCACGTTGCCTGAAGCGAAAAAAAACGGTAATTTGAAAAAAAACGAGATTTTTTCTGAACAAATTCCAAATGGGTGACGTTATAGTAATCGTAAAAATAATTCATCACATCTTTAATCACTAAAAACTGACATTATGAAAAAATTTTTGGCAATGGCTCTTGTAGCACTCGCAGCTCTCACCGGTTCAGCTCAGAATAATCTTTATGTAGGTGGTGAAGTCGGATTCATGCCTGATGGAGGCAAGCGTACCCACGAACTTTCAATTCTGCCTGAAA
>JAIDJZ010000129.1 GCA_029051965.1 Paramuribaculum sp.
AGGGGCCCGCCAGGGAGTTCTTCTTCTCAATGCCACCCTGACCGTCAGAGCCCACTCGCCCGGTTCGCATCAGAAACGAGGCTGGGAGCAGCTGACCGACCGCGTTGTCAGCCTCCTGTCGGAACGCCGGGAAGGGCTGGTCTTTATTCTCTGGGGCAGTTTCGCGGCCCGCAAGGCTGAACTGATCGACAGATCGAAACATATGATTCTGACCTCAGCCCATCCGTCGCCTCTCAGCGCATCGCGCGGATTTTTCGGCAACCACCATTTCACACGGACCAACGACTATCTTCTGAAACAGGGAAAATCTCCGATTGAATGGTAAAACGGTTCAGAATACTACTTACGGCTGCGGCCGTTTTGCTCGGCATTGTCCATTCAGGCGCAGAAGTCAGAGACACACGTCCGGCAATATATTCGCCAACGTTCAAGACTCTGCAGACCAAAGTCAACGGAAACGACCAGCTTCCACCCGTCATTACGATGGGGAGTGACGACGTGCTGACAGTCGGGTTCGATGAACTCGCTTCAGACCGGCGATATATGCGCTACGAACTTCTTCACTGCAATGCGCTATGGGCAGTCGACGGACTGCTGCCATCGGAATATGTCGACGGCTTCAACGAAGGCTATGTCGAGGACTACCGTTTTTCGGAAGCTACGCTCGTCCAGTATGTCCACTATGAAATCGTGATTCCCGACCCGGCACTGAAAATAAAACTGTCAGGCAACTATCTTCTGAGAGTCTACGACGAAAACGACCCTGACGAGACATTGCTTCAGGTCAGATTTTCGGTCGTTGAGCCGACCATGAGTGCCACGGCAGAAGTCACATCGAGAACCGACATCGACTACAACAACTCCCACCAGCAGCTGACTGTCGGAGTCGACGCGAAAGGGACTGCGGTCAACAATATGATGAACGATCTGATTGTTGTTGTCGAACAGAACGGCCGGCAGGACAACCGAGTGGCACTGACAAATCCGACACGCATCGCAGGGAGTGTCGCATGGTGGGAGCATGTTCCTCTGCTGATTTTCGACGGAGGCAACGAATACCGCCGCATGGAGACCATATCGACGAACTATCCGGGAATGCGAGTGGCTGAAATCTCGTTTGCCGATCCGTTCTATCACTTTACGCTCCAGACCGATCAGCCGCGAGCCGGACTCGACTACGTCTATGACAGCACCCAGAAAGGACGATTCCGGATCCGGGAATACAATTCCGACGATTCCGATGTCGAGGCAGAATACGCGCTGACCCATTTCTCGCTCGAAATGCCGGAAAGAAACGACGTCGACATCTTCATCGACGGCGATCTGACGCTCCGCCGCTTCTCCCCCGAAAGCCTGATGGTCTTCAACCGCGCGACTGGCCTCTACGAGGCTACGCTGCTGCTCAAACAGGGGGCATACAATTATCAGTAGCTTGCTGTTCCACGCGGCGCATCGACCCGTGGCGCGACCTCTGTCGTAGAGGGAGACTGCTATCAGACCACAAACGAATATATTGTCAAAGTCTATTTCCGGGAACCCGGCGCACGCTATGACCGGCTTGTGGCCGTCACGTCGGTGACTGCCGGAATCTAATAAATGTTTAATGGATAATACAACCGAAGAAATAATGCTCCAGATCAACGATACCTTAGTAACTCTCGACCTCGCAGAACAGTTTTTTCAGTGCGATCTTGGAAAATGTCTGGGCGAATGCTGCATTGAAGGAGATGCGGGCGCACCGATCACCGAAGAGGAGTATGAGGAACTGAAAAAGATCAAGGATATCGTCTGGGACGATCTGCTGCCGGCCGCCCGACAGCGCATTGAAGAGGCGGGAGTCGGTTATGTCGACGAAGAGGGCGACCTCGTGACACAGATTGTTGACGGACGGAATTGCGTCTTCACGACCTATGCGCCGGGCGGACTCTGCCTCTGTGCGATTGAAAAAGCCTACCGCGAGGGACGATGCCGGATGCGCAAGCCTATGTCGTGTTATCTCTATCCGCTGCGTCTCACTCAGTATCCGACATTTACGGCAGTCAACTACCACCGCTGGAAAATCTGCCGTTGCGCGGAAGTGCTTGGCAAGGCCAACGGCACACGCCTCTATCAGTTCATGCGCGAGCCTCTGACCGAACGGTTCGGAAAGGAATGGTATGATGAGCTGGCTATGGCCTGCGAAGCCTATCTCGCCGAGAACGGGAAGTGATCAGATCTTCTTGATTTCAACCCCAAGAACGATGCCGCGCGATAGCAGATAGGCCAGAAACGCGATCCAGAGACCGTGGTTGCCGATCCGCGGAAACAAAAACAGATACAGTAGGAAATAGACTGCTGCGCCGACAACCATTGACGCAAGCATTGCGCGTGTCCGTGTCATGCCGATCATTACCCCGTCGCCGACAAAGGCCATGAAGCTGAGAAGTGGGATTGCCACGGCCCAGCCGAAAAATTCCTTCGAACTCGCCACAATCGCGCCCTCTGAGCTAAGAAGAACCAGAAAGGCATCGCCTCCGGCGAAATATACGATTGTGAAAATCAGCGATGCAACCGCACCGACAACGGTCAGCCCTCGGACTGTCTGTCGCAGCCGTGGCCGGTCGTCTGCACCCAGATAGCGCCCGCACAGAGCCTCTCCGGCAAATGCGAGACCATCCATCATATAGGAGAATATCGTGAAAAACTGCATCAGCAGAGTGTTGACGGCAAGCATAACCGTTCCCTGCATCGCACCGACACGCGTGAACCAGAGAGTGACGGCGACCAGACAGAATGTACGCAGAAATATATCGGAATTGATCCGCAGAAAAGTGCGCAGGTCATCCCATGCCAGCAATAGCTTCACGCCAACCCTGACCAAGCCGTATTTCCGCAGTCCGACAGCAAGTCCGAGCAGGAATCCTCCCCATTGGGCCGAGAGAGTCCCGAAAGCGACACCACTGATTTTCAGTCCGGCAGCGTAGACCAGCGTCAGCGACACAACGATATTGAACACATTGATGAATATAGAAATCCACATCGGGATTCTTGAGTTCTGAAGCCCTATGAACCAGCCTGTCAGGGCAAACGTTCCGAGAACTGCCGGCGCGCCCCAGATGCAGATGCCGAAATACTCCATCGCCATTTCACGGGCAGCAGGTTCGGCATCGATAAAGTCAAGCAACAGCGTTGCGATCGGATGCCGGAATATGATAAAGGCCATCGCGATGAAAAACGCGATGGCCATTGCACGTCTGACAATAGCATGGACCTGCAGCATGTTTCCTGCACCGAATGCCTGAGCGGTCGTTCCACTGGAACCCATGCGAAGGAATCCGCACAGCCAGTAAAGCATGTTGAACATAGTGCCGCCGACGGCGATAGCCGCAATGTAGACGGCCGATCCCATATGGCCTACGATTGCCACATCGCAGAGTGCGAGCAAGGGTGTGGTGATATTCGTCACCACGGCCGGCAGCGACAATGCGGCAATCGAACGCAGAAGCTGGCGATCCAAGCTAAAAAGAATGTCTAATTATTTTACAGTTTTCGCACGCAGACTGTCGACGATCAGATAAACGATCAGTCCGATATAGACGAACAGTCCGAGAAGCTGATTGATCCATGTCTCCATTTCGATGACTCCGTCATAGCCGGCAAATCTGGTGAGGGCGGAGAAGACACCGAAGAGCGCACCGCCCGCAATCAGACCGGAAGCAATAAGCGTTCCGCGATCGCGACGGGCATTGTTGAGCGACTCATCTTTGCTGCGTGAGCCCACGAACCATGAGATCGCGCCGCCGACGAGCATCGGAGTGTTGAGGGGAAGCGGAATAAACATTCCGAGACAGAACGCGAGAGCGGGCACACCGAGCCAGTTGAGCAGCAATGCGAGAACAGCTCCGGTCATGTAGAGAATCCACGGGGTCTCGCCTCCCATCATGATCGGTTCGATCACACCGGCCATCGCGTTGGCCTGCGGAGCTACGAGCGCATCCTTGCCTGTGAAACCGTAGACATCGTTAAGCAGCAGAATGACACCGCCTACAGTCGCGGCCGAAACGAGAGTACCGAGGAATTTCCAGCTTTCCTGTTTCTTTGGAGTCGATCCGAGCCAATAGCCGATCTTGAGGTCGGTCACGAAACCGCCGGCCATCGAGAGAGCCGTGCAGACGACACCGCCGATGATCATTGCGGCAACCATTCCCGAAGTTCCGGTGATACCGATGGCAACGAAGATCGCCGAAGCAACAATGAGAGTCATGAGAGTCATTCCGGAAACGGGATTGGAACCGACAATCGCGATGGCATTCGCAGCAACGGTCGTGAAGAGGAATGCGATGGCAGTCACTACAACCCATGCCACAATGGCCTGAAAGAGATTGTGGAGCACACCGAGCCAGAAGAAAAGAAAGACGGCGACAAGCGCGATGACCATGAAGAATACGATGTGCTTCATCGAGATGTCGAGCTGCCAGCGCTGCTGTTTTGTTCCGGTCGCGCCACCTTTGAACTCACGGACAGCGAGTCCTGCAGCCTGAGCGATGATTCCGCGCGATTTGACGATTCCGATGACACCCGCCATCGCAATACCGCCGATGCCGATCATACGGGCATAGGTCGAGAAGATCGCGTCCGGCTCCATCGCAACGATTTCGCTCGCGCCATAAGTCCCCATCAACGGGATGAGCACCCACCAGACGAAAGCCGAACCGGCAAAGATGACGAACGCATACTTCAGACCGACGATGTAGCCGAGACCGAGCAGGGCCGCTCCGGTGTTGCAGCTGACAACAAGTTTGGTCTTTTCGGCGAGCGTCTGCCCCCACGATGTCATATAGGTCGACACTGTTTCGGCCCAGAGTCCGAAAGTGGCCACTACGTAGTCATAGATACCACCTATCAGCGCGGCGATAACAAGCAGTCTGGCCTGACCGCCGGACGCTTTTGCATTCTGACCGCTCATCAGCACCTGAGTCGTTGCCGTCGCTTCGGGGAACGGATATTTCCCGTGCATGTCCTTGACAAAATATTTTCTGAAGGGGATGAAAAAGAGAATTCCGAGCACCCCGCCGAAAAGCGAGCTGAGGAAAATCTCGAAAAAGTTGACAGGGATTTCAGGATGGGAGTTCTGGAGAATGTAGAGAGCCGGGAGAGGGAAGATCGCGCCGGCCACGATCACGCCCGAACATGCGCCGATCGACTGGATGATCACGTTCTGGCCGAGAGCATTGTTCTTCTTCAGAGCTCCCGACAGTCCGACTGCGATTATCGAGATCGGGATTGCCGCCTCGAAAACCTGTCCGACCCTCAGTCCGAGATATGCAGCTGCGGCACTGAAGATAACAGCGAGAATCAACCCCATCATGACAGAATAGGGAGTAGCTTCAGGATAGTCATGGGCAGGATGCATCACCGGACGGTAATGTTCGCCCGCTCCGAGTTCACGGAAAGCGTTGTCGGGAAGTTCAACCGGATCGGCGTCGAGATAGACCTCTTCCGGCAAATTTTCTTTTTCTTGCATTGATGAATTGTGGAATATTTTGATTGATATTTATTGGTTTCCTTCAGTCGGGCGGGAAAGCAGCTCCATCGAATCGACATAAATCTCGGTGACCGTATGTTTGATCGTGTTGCGGTCTTCCCATGTGCGTGTGCGGAGCTTCCCTTCAACGTAGATTTTAGTTCCTTTTCTGACATAC
>JAIDJZ010000013.1 GCA_029051965.1 Paramuribaculum sp.
CTGTTGTACATGTCGAAGATCAGTGCGGCTTCCTCGCCTTCACCGTCGGCATTGATTGTTGAGAATCTCCATGTCTCGAGATCGCCGGGCACGATGCGGTCGCGGAACGATTCCGCCTTAATTGCAAGCGTTCGTCGGGCCGACAGACGGTCAATGTCAAATGAAACGGTAGATTGCCGGAAGTTCTTCGTTGCCGAGAGATTAAGCTGCGCGTTGTTGAGATCTGCCGGAAGCTTTACTCTTACATTGTTGGCTCCTTTCTGGAGTTTCAGCCATTTTCGCTCAAGAACCTTGTTGTCGCTATAAAGCAGATAGAGCACGGAAAGATCATTGGTCGATGAGAAAATTTCGGTTTCGCACATGTTGTTGTCGCTTATTGAAAGCTTATTGGCAGGTGACCATAGCGGAGAGTCGACGGGCGACGTTTTGCCGCCCGGCTCATACAGGGTCAGTGATGCGTCCAGGGTGTCTGTCTTCAGGGCCGTGGTGAATACTTTCAGCGAGTATACCGATGTCGGCAGATCGCCGAATGACACTGATCGGCCGACTGTTCCCTTCAGTACATTGCGTGGATCTCGTGTGTCGGTAAGGATGAATCCCATCTCCGTCTCTACGCTCTCACCTTCGCCGTTCTTGACGTCAAGATAGGCGGACATGTCGAACGGGGTCGACAATATGGCTGTCGACGGGAGTTTGGAAACAATAGTGTAAGTCTTTCCCACACAGAATTCCGTAGAATTCTGCTGGCTCTCACCCGAGGCGGAGGTCGCTTGTACGAGAGCCGTGAACACTCCCTCAGGTGCGGGAGAATTGGCGATAGCCTCTTTCGTGAGCACAAGTCTGAACTTGCCCTCGGCATCAGTTGTATCTCTCAGTGTGCAGAACTTGACAGCATTTGAGCGGAACCACCACCGGCCGACTGATGCCGACATGACGGCCGAAACCGGTATGCCTTCCAGATTGACACCGGAATAGGTCTTGACAGTCCCGCTGATTGTCACATCACCCTCCGACGGGATTCCGTTGGCAGCCTTGTCGAGAGTGATGAAGAAAGTCGGCATTTTATAATCGGAAACCTTGAAATAGTGAGCGCTGATCTCGTCGTTATCTATGGCGTATTCAATATGGTAGTCGCCGGTCAGTTCGTTGTCCGGTATTACGAACGATCCGTTGATGCGTCCCCAGCCGTCGGATGTGGTCTTGATTGTTTCGACGGGGACGTAGTTGGCGTTATAAAGAATCGCTTCGCATTGGGTGGCTGCCGATAACTTGCGCTCGAGACCCTTGACTTGATAGATGATGGCACACCATCTGACCGTGTCTCCCGGGCGATAAAGCGGCAGGTCGGTGTAGGAATTGGTTCTGTAGGACCATTCCTGTTCGTTTTCAATACGATATGAGCCGTATATTGATACCGCATATTTATCCGGGCCTTTCACCGGATGGAATCTTCTGTTTGAATCCTTGTCGATCCGATAGAATCCTTCGTCGTCAGTCTGGCCGATTGTCTTTAAGTTTGGATTTCTCAAGGCTTCCGAAAAAGCGATCGATGTTTTGCCGACAGGTGCGCCTGTCAATGGATCAATGACAAACAGATCGGTTCCTGCCTCGGATCTGACTGAACCTATTGCGAGCGATGTCGAACGGATGCCCGAGACGATATCTTTGGTAGCTATTGACTCTTTGTCTATGACGACATAATATCCATAATCAGGCACACTGATGGACACCGTGGTGTCTGCAATGAAAGGAATGTTTCCTTTAAGTGCCACTTCAACTGTTTTGACGGGGGTCAGACCCTTGAGTTTGCTGGAATAGAATGTAATTGAAGAGTTATTGATATTGGCATTGGCTGTTTTTTCTGGAATGCGGTAGACCGCCAGCTTGATTCTGTTGCGGTTTTTGGATTCAATCTTAACTTTAAACTCGTACCCGGGAGAGACTGTCTGAGGGGCGGTAACAGTGACACTTGGCGATGAAAGTCGGGCAATCAGGTCGTTGATGCAGCCGAGACGTGCGAAGTTGGGATGAAATGAGGCAAAATCCTTGAGACTCTTATAGAATGTCTTGGCTGTCACTGGCGAAGACTCGCTGGGCACCAGCGAGATCAGATTGCCGAGAGTGATCAGTGCGTTGCCGCTGAATTCCGAACTCATATTGCTCGTGTAAATATCATAGAGCCGCGAGATCAGCTCTATGTTTTTTTGCTTGTAGAGGTTGTCGTAGATGTGTCTGGACGCAAAGAGCAGTCGCTGGATGTCGCAGTATATTCCGGCAGCCTGGTTCGAGGAGTGGAAGCGCAGCAGATTGCCGTAGATATTCATTATTTCCTGCGTTTCAGGAGAACCGGCAGCAATGACTGGAGTCACAATGAAGAGGGCTTTCGGACTCAGAGAAATAATCCCGAGCGATGGCGTTGAGAAAGGGGATAGCGTCGACAGCAGGCTGATTGAGTTATGTGCGACGAAGTCAAACAGGGTCGGGAAATATATTGCGCTTGCCTGATCGCACGTGATAATTGACTCAAAATTCCTCAGCGGCGTGCGCTGGAGAGCCTCCTGTTTCGACAGCGCATCCTTGCATAGTCTGACGATCTCATTGCGGAACTGATCGCCGCTCCATTGTGTATAGTCATCCGGAAGCGGTGTCGCAGGCAACTCGCGGCGGTTGTAGACATACTTGTCAGCTTCAAAGATGCTTTTATAGATATTTGCCAGAAGCAGCTCTGCAAGAGCCTGGCCTTCAAGAGTGCTCATTTCGTGGCAGAGATTTTTGACTCTATTCACGACATCCGGCAGGTTTTCCTTGCCGATCTGGCCCTGGGCGAGGCCGAAATCCATCATTGCGCGTAGCGCGGCAATATCGTTTCCTGTTTTAAGGGCGATGCCGAGATCCTTTTCCGCATTTTTAGCGACAGTTTTGGGATAGGCAAAGTCTGGCGTGGGTAGTTCGATCAATCTTGTCTGGGACGCTCCTGCAAGGCAGACGCATAGAAATCCCATAACCATAATGGCTTTTTGAAATAGACGGAATCTCATAATAATAGTCGGGTGGGGGGTTAGGTGATCAGTATATAAATGAAAAAGACGACAAATCTGTCACGTCTAAACGTTGGAATTGTCGTCGTTTATGTTAATTATCCCGCTGGCGGGGTCTGCTCTGAAGCGATTTATTTGTTACCTTTCATTCTGTGTTTCATCAGTTCTTTCATCCATCTGTGCTCGGCGACCTTAAGCTGAAACAGCTGTTTCTTTGTGAGATAGGCTTTGAACTGATTGAAGTATTTCTGTTCGATCGCACCCTCTTTCGATTTTAGTTCTGTAATAGCTTCAGCGGCTTTTTCAAATTCGATATCGGTTGCGTCTGCTTTTTTCGAAATAGTCCGTTCGAGCCGACGGGTTTCATGGGAAAGCTTGGAGGTTTCTGCCGACATAGCGGCATATTGTTTCTCAAATTTGCTTTTTTGGTCAGCGTTCATACCGACCTGTTTGGCAAGATAGTCGATTTTCGTCTGGACCATGTTTTTGTAC
>JAIDJZ010000130.1 GCA_029051965.1 Paramuribaculum sp.
TCTTAGAGAGTGTTTGAATTTAAACCGCGTTAACAGTAATACGCATGAACGGCAGAACCTTCAAAATAATCCTGAGGTCTTTTTTGGCGAATTCCGCCAAGTCTCATCAGTCGCATAGCCCGCTATGCTCCTTCTTCAACTCGCGGAATTCGCTCAAAAAATCCTCTCAGCCTTAATTTGATTTAAATTCAAACACTCTCTTAATCCATCCCCACGAACCGTAACCGCACATGGCAAAATCCGAATCGCTCCGTCTTTCTCAGGATATTCGGCAGCAGCAGACGCTTGCGCCGATGCAGTTGCAGTATGTCAGAATGCTCGAGATGAACTCCCCGGAAGTCGAAGATGAGGTCAGCAGGGTACTTGACGAGAACCCCGCCCTCGAAGCTGACGACCACGACGAACCGTTTTCGACTCCCGGAACAGATCAGGCACTCCCCTACTACCGGCTGAATGCCTCGAACCGTTCAGCCGATGACACCGTCTATGAACCGGAGGCTTCCGACACCGGAGAATCACTCATGGACCACCTGCTCGACCAGCTTGCACAAGACGGCAATCTCTCGGAAAACGCAATGGAGATCGCGCGTTTCATCATCGGCAACATCGACCCCAACGGCTATCTGACCCGCCCGCTGCGATCGATAGCCGACGACATCGCGATCCAGGGCAGCCTCGACCCTTCGGACGACGAAGTGCGGGAGGTCTGGAAAAAAGTCCGAGGGCTTGAACCGGCCGGAGTCGGAGCCATCGACCTGCGCGACAGCCTGTTGCTCCAGCTTCTCAGAAAAGAGAAATCCCCGTCCGTCGAACTGGCCACGGAGATCGTCCGCGACTACTTCGACGTATTCTCACTCATGCACTACAAGCAGCTGCGCACGATGCTCGGAGTCAGCGAGGACCAGCTGAGAAGCGCCATTGAGACCATCCGCACCCTCAACCCGAAACCCGGCGCCCAGATCGGAGGAGGAATCGCCGATAAGGCAACACATATAGCTCCCGACTTTTTTGTCGAAGTCGATTCAGACGACCGACTGACACTGTCGCTCCTCAACAACATTCCCTCGCTGCGAATCGCCAGGTCGTTTGCAGCAGACAGCCAGACAGAGAAAAAATCGCCGGCCAACGACCAGGCCAACGCATTCATCAGGCAGCGCCGCGACGAAGCCTCGGGATTCATCCGCGCGCTTACAATGCGGCAGGCCACACTCTTCCGTGTTGTCAGCGCAATCATGCAGTGGCAACGCGCCTTCTTTCTGAGCGAAGACGATCCGGCCACTCTCCGGCCGATGATCCTGAAGGACATATCCGAAAAAACCGGCGACGACATTTCGGTCATCTCCCGTGCAACCGCAGGAAAATACCTTGCCACCAACCACGGTGTCTATCCGCTGAGATTCTTCTTCAACGAGGCCCGCGATGGCGACGATGCCGCTTCGCCACAGATCATGGCAAGGCTCCGGCAGCTGATCGAAGAGGAAGACAAGCTCCACCCGCTGACAGACCAGGCCCTTACCGAAATGCTCCAGAGCGAAGGGATCAGCATTGCCCGACGTACAGTTGCAAAATACCGCGAGAAAATGGGGCTGCCGGTCGGCCGACTGAGAAAAAAAATCTGACGTCACTGAAACCGACAGACTCTCCGGAGAAGATCATCAGCCAACGACTGCCGCCAACGGGAAACCTTTTTGACCGCCATTCGTTTTCATTATAAACAGCCAGACAAGACAATGACAAAATTCTTCCGCATCATATCAGCTGTCTTCAGCCCTCTGATCGTTCCGTGCTACGGCCTCGCTCTCGCTCTCGCAGTCACCCCGCTCGCCCTTCTGCCACTTGGAATCCGTCTCGGAATTCTCGGAGTCTGCGCCATCATGCTCTTCATCGCTCCGGTGCTTGTGATTCTCGTTCTCTACCGCGTAGGATTCGTCACGGATCCGGGCCTCAACCTCCGGAAAGAGCGCACCATTCCCTACTGCGCCACAATGCTGTGCTATCTGGTATGCGCCTATTATCTCGTCCGCCTCGGAGCGCCGCTCTGGCTTCCGGGGATCATTGCCGGAGGATGTCTGGCAATCCTCATCAACCTGATTGTCAATCTCCGCTGGAAAATATCCGGCCACATGGCCGGCATGGGCGGACTCGTTGCCGTGACATTTTTTCTTACGATCAACAGACTCGCGATGATGCCGATGATGTGGATCGTCATCGCGGCGCTACTGCTTGCCGGCCTGGTCGGAACGGCCCGTCTGGCGCTCAACCGCCACACTCCGATGCAAGTCCTCTGCGGCACAATCAACGGATTTGCCAGCGTCTACCTCTGTGCCAGCCTCGGAGCTGCCATCTGATCGAACTGCAAATCTTCAGTTTCCGTCAGTTTCTTATGGTTTATTCACTTTAAGGATTATGGATTATTGCGCAAATGTCGTAACTTTGTGGCTGCATTTGACGCTATGAGATTTTTTGAATTCGACACAGAGAAAATCGACCGTTTCCGCCAGCTGACTGACAGGGCGAAACGCGTGGCTGTTGTCTGCCACATGACTCCCGACGGAGACGCACTCGGCTCGAGCCTATGCCTGATGCATACGCTCTCGGCGCTGGGCAAACATGTCACCGTCGTCACTCCCGACGCGCCCCCGAAAACTCTTGGATTTCTTCCCGGCAGCGAACGCATTACGGTCAACTCCTATCAGCACGACAAGGCGCGCAACGCGTTTCTGAACGCTGATCTCATTTTCTGTCTCGACTTCAACGACCTGCGCCGGATCGACCGCACCGCACCGCTGGTGGAGGCATCGGCAGCCCCGATCGTGATGATCGACCATCACCTCAACCCCACGCTCGAAGCCGAAATCGCATTCTCGCATCCGGAAATCTCATCGACATGCGCGTTGCTCTTTCTCGTTCTTGAGGCTGCGGGACTCGCCGGACACATCGGCCGTGAAGCGGCCACTTGCTGCTGCGCCGGCATGATGACCGACACCGGCAACTTTGCCTACAACGCCAACGATCCCGGCATCTACCGTATTCTTGCCGAACTGATGGAGCGCGGAGTCGACAAGAACGACCTCTACAACAAACTGTTCAACACAAACAGTCTGACCCGCATACGCATCATGGGCTTCTGCCAGTATGCGCGGCTCCACGTCCTTGACGAACACCGATGCGCAATCACCACACTGAGCCTCCAGGAAGCGCGCGACTTCAACTATTCGAAAGGCGACACGGAAGGCCTCGTCAACATCCCTCTGAGCATTCCCGGAATTGTCTATTCGATCTTTCTCCGTCAGGACGAAGAGGACTACATCAAAGTCTCGATGAGAAGCAAAGGCAACTTCTCGGTCAAGGAACTGTGTGAACGCCACTTCGACGGTGGAGGACACCTCAATGCCTCCGGAGGCGAAATCAGGGACACCCTCGACAACGCGATGGCCCGCATTCTCGAGCTCCTTCCGGAAGCCGACAAAATGCTCGAAGACTACAGCGAATTGTGATCTCTCCCCCCCACCATAAATCAAAAACTCATCATTACTACTTTCATCAAAAAAATGAGAATCAAACCATCGATCATTCTGCTTTCAATGATAACGGCACTGATTGCCGCCCTCTCCTCATGTTCCAGCGGAACAAGCTATGCCGAACTTCTCAACGAAGAAAACAAATCGGTCAACCGCTTTCTTGTCAATCAGAAAGTGATCCCCTACGTTCCGGCCGACTCCGTTTTCGAAACCGGTCCTGATGCCCCCTACTACCAGCTCGACAACGAAGGCAACGTCTACATGCAGGTCCTCTCCGTGGGCAACGGCGAAAAAGTCACCGACGACCAGATCGTCTATTTCCGGTTCAAACGCTGGGATCTCACCTACTACAAGACCTCACTGGACGACATTGCATCATCCGGAAATATGGACAACATGGCCTCGTCTCCAGCCTCATTCCGCTATCAGAACTTCACTCTGCCGTCGTCGGCCCTCTACGGCTCCGGAATCCAGATGCCGATGGCCTATCTTCCGCTCAACAGCGAAGTCAATCTGATTGTCAAATCGCAGTACGGAATGACCAACGAAATCTCCTATGTCCGCCCCTACCTCTACCGGATCCGCTACTACAAAAGTATGATTTAAGAAACATAATAAACCCATTTTACCCCCTATGGCCCTTATCAAATCCATTTCAGGAATCCGCGGCACGATCGGTGGCGCACCGGCAGAAGGCCTGTCGCCCGTCGACATTGTGAAATTCACCGCAGCCTACGCAACATTCATCGCCTCGTCCCTGGAGGCCGGTCAGAAAAAACTCATCGTTGTCGGCCGCGACGCACGCATCTCTGGCCCGATGGTCAGCCAGATCGTCGTCTCGACCCTTTGCGCTATGGGATTCGACGTTGTCAATATCGGCCTCGCATCGACCCCGACAACCGAGATCGCCGTGGTCGAAGAAAAAGCTGCCGGCGGAATCATCATCACCGCAAGCCACAACCCCAAACAGTGGAACGCACTTAAGCTCCTCAACTCTACCGGAGAATTCCTCAACGATGCGCAGGGCAAAGAAGTGCTCCGCATTGCCGAATCTGAAGGATTCACATTTGCCGAAGTCGACGACCTCGGCCACGAATACGTAAACAACACCTACAACATGCGCCATATCGAACAGGTGCTGGCGCTCGACCTCGTCGATGTCGACGCAATCCGCAAAGCCAACTTCACAGTGGCTGTCGACGCAGTCAACTCTGTCGGCGGTGTTGTCATCCCCCAGCTGCTCCGTGCGCTCGGAGTCAAGAACATCGTCGAGCTCAACTGCGATCCCTCAGGCCATTTCGCACACACTCCCGAGCCCATCCCGGAAAACCTCACCGGCATCTCCGACCTCATGCGCTCCGGTGTAGCCAATGTCGGATTCGTAGTCGACCCCGACGTTGACCGTCTGGCAATCGTCATGGAAAACGGCGAAATGTTTGTCGAGGAATACACCCTCGTCGCCGTTGCCGACTATATCCTTGCCCACACTCCCGGATCGACCGTTTCAAACCTCAGCTCTTCGCGCGCCCTCCGCGACGTGACCGAAGCCCACGGATGCACATATTCTGCCGCAGCTGTCGGTGAAGTCAACGTTGTGACAGAAATGAAGCGCACAGGCGCCGTCATCGGCGGCGAAGGCAACGGAGGTGTCATCTACCCCGCAGCCCACTACGGACGCGACGCTCTCGTAGGTGTGGCCCTGTTCCTCACTCTCCTTGCCAAATCAGGCAAGACCGTCAGCGAGCTGAAAGCCGGCTATCCCCAGTATGCTATCGCCAAAAACAAGATCCAGCTCACTCCCGACATTGATGTCGACGCGATCCTGGTTGCCATCAAAGAGCGCTATGCCAGTGAAAAAGTGACCGACATCGACGGCGTGAAGATCGACTTCGCCGATTCTTGGGTTCATCTCCGCAAATCGAACACCGAACCGATCATCCGCATCTACTCCGAGGCCCACACCATGACCGAAGCCGATCGTCTGGCCGACGACATCAAGAAAGTCGTTGCCGAGATCACTCAGAAATAACCCCCTGACTACGTCAGGCATATCATCATCATGCGAAGAATCATTCTGACACTCACCGTTGTTGCCGCAGTCATCATGACCGCGGCAACAACTGCTAAAACACCGGCACGAACCGGCAAAAAACAGCCGAAAACGACACGCACCATAAAAAAGAAGCCACAGACCGCCCCCAAACCGGAACCGGAAGAATGGGTCCTTGTCAACGTTGCGGCAGCCTGCATGCGCACCGAACCAGCCCACGCCTCGCAGCTTGAGACGCAGGCCTCCTACGGAACACCCGCAAAAGTGCTCTCGCGCAGCGGAGAATGGTATCGGCTTCAGCTCCCCGACGGCTACAGATCGTGGATGGCCGGTTCGTCTGTAGTGGATATCACCGGCGAGCAGTTCAGCGAATGGAAAAAAAGCGACCGTCTGATCGTGACACAGCCGCGACCGACAGCCGCCTACTCCGACTCGATCAACATCTCCGACGGCAATATAGCCTTCGACGTTGTCATCGGATCGATCTTCCGCGGCAACAAAACACCGGGCGCAGCATTCACTCAGGTAACCCTCCCCGACGGCCGCAACGGCTTCATGCGCTCCTCCGATCTCGAAGACTTCGCGACATGGAGCAGAAAAGCGCCTCAGATCGACACGATAATGAACACAGCGCGCTCCATGATGGGAATCACATATCTCTGGGGCGGAACGACTCCCAAAGCCATCGACTGCTCGGGATTCACAAAAGTATGCTTCGCTGCCGCCGGAATCATTCTGCCGCGAAACGCCTCGCAGCAGGCTCTCGCCGGAGAAAAACTCGACCACACCAACCCCGACACATTCCGCCAGGGAGATCTTCTCTTTTTCGGGACGGGAACAGGGACAGTCGTGACACACGTAGCTGTCTACGACGGCTTCACACGCTATCTCCATGCCTCCGGAAGAGTCTTTGAAAGCAGCTTTAAAGCGTCGCATCCGCTCTATCTTCCCCGCAAGATCATCGGAGCATGCCGCATTCTCGGCATCGAATCGCCCAAAGACGTGACGACCTACGCGGCCCACCCCTGGTATTTCTGAATATTGCTGTCCGATAAAAATTTTTAGGGCAAGACAAAATTAGGGTCGATTCCATTTGCAGGAGTCGACCCTTTT
>JAIDJZ010000131.1 GCA_029051965.1 Paramuribaculum sp.
CTCATCCCCCCATTCCCTGCTCATGGCATTGGCGGAAAGGAAACCGGGGGCCGACTGGAGCAGCGGTTTGCCAAAAGTGATGATATGAGAGCTTGATCCGGAAGAAATTTCCAGGTCTGCACCTGTGATCCGCAGCGGGGCTGCATAGTCGACGCCCTTTTCTCCGTCGAACGAAGTGATCGTAACAGGCACACCGACCATTGCCGAACCGGCAGGAATGGTCACTTCAGAAGGAAATGAAATGTACTCCGAAGGCACCATCGCATATTCCGTCTGGTTAAGCTCATTGTAGGCATTGAGGACCGACTCGTCGAGCGCGATCTGAACTTTTGTATCGGCAACGGCCTTCTTGGCCATGCGCACATTGATTGTTGTCTGAGCAGTCTCTCCGGTCTTGCCGAGCACGATCTCCGACGAAGGATCAGAGGCCGATTCGGATATGTAGACCATATTGTCAATCACATCGTTTTTTGCATCGCAGGCAGAGAGAGAGAGAGCTATGACGCCGAAAGCGAAAAATTTTGATGCTAATTTTTTCATGAAATACAGTTTAGAAAATTTTGTGATTAATCGGTGATAGGCGGATTCTGAGTTGCAATTCCCTTGCGTATTGTGGGATAGTCGGGGAATCCGGGATAGTCATACTCGATATGGTACGCACCCTGTCCGGCATGAGGAAGAAGGCCGCCTTTATACTGCCATGTCGACTGGATCGGGAAGATATATTTGTCGGAAGCACGCTCGAACGTGGCTGTGACAATCGACTTCTTCAGTGTGTTGGCAAAAATGTCCGGCTTGTAATTCTTGACCGCATCAAAGAACTGGTCAAGCGACCGATTGGTTGAAAGTTCGTAGGTCTGCCAGCAGATATAGTCGACCATCTCGACAACCTCGTCTTCAAGATATGAGTAGTAATGAAGCCAGCCTGTGCCGCCGGGGATATCGATCACAAGCATACGGTTCGTCTCATCGAAACGGCTTCTGAGCTGACGGAGGAACTCGTTCATGACAATTGAGCCCGTTCCACTCTGGATAAGAGTTCCTTGCGACTCGATGTCCATATCGAATCCGTCGATGTTGTATTTGTCACA
>JAIDJZ010000132.1 GCA_029051965.1 Paramuribaculum sp.
ACAGTATTCCGTGGGGAGGCCGGATCTACACGGTTCACAGTTCGCTTTCGGCGACGTTCGCGCCCTCGGCGGGTGCGAGCCGCGAGACGATCAATTCGCTGCAGGGTGTCTACAGCAAGCCGGAAGTCGGTTCTGTCGGGTCGGCTGCGCGTTTTAAGGATATATATGGCGGGGGGACGCTCGACGCAAGTTCCGAAACGATGGAGGCTGTCACGGTCATGTCGAATATGCTCAGTATATTCTATTATGCCAAAGAGCTTGATTTTCCTTCGATGAGTGCGGGCGAACGCCTGACGATTCCGATTGTGGAGGATGGAGCCGACAAGCCTCTGTATGTTACCTATGAGGGGATGACAGACTATAGCTATGCGGGGTTTGCCACCCGTGCCTATAAGATCGTCTTTCAGTACACCTACAACGGTGCGCCCGACAGCTATCCGGTCACCTGTCTGATCGATTCGCAGAGCCGTGTTCCGGTTCAGTTTTCGGCAGATCTTCTGATCGGCCATATCGAAATGTGTTATGTTGAGTGAACTTCGGCAGAGGCCGATGGTTATTAAATCACAAAGTTTTCCTATCTTTGCAGGAGAACACACGCAAGCAAGTCCCGACAGGGCATAACCAAACAAGTCTATCAACAAACATATAAATATCCGATATGAAACACTCTTATCTTTTCCTTGCCGACGGATTTGAAGAAATCGAGGCAATAGCAACGGTCGACGTGCTCCGCCGCTGCGGCATGACGGTCAATACGGTTGCAATCAACCCCGACGGCCAGGCTACGGGTGCCAATGGCGTTGTCGTGACGGCCGACCGTGTCATCGACGATGTCGAGCTCGATCCGGGAACAGAATGGCTTATCTGTCCGGGCGGGATGCCAGGTGCTTCGAATCTTGCCTCATGCGAAAAGCTGAGCCGGATGCTGACCACACATTATAAGAATGGGGGCAGGATCGCGGCGATCTGTGCGGCTCCGGCTGTAGTGCTCGCTCCCCTGGGGATTCTCAGCGGCCGTAAGGCAACGTGCTATCCCGGTTTCGAATCGATGGTCGAAGACGGCGAGATGACCGGCGATCCGGTTGTGGCGCTTGATACACTTGTGACGGGCAACGGCCCCGGCAATACGATTGCGTTCGCGCTGGCGATAGCTTCAGTCAGCCGCGGAACGCAGGCAGCTGGCGAGGTGGCGTCCGGAATGATGATCAGAAAGTAGTCGCCGCTCCGCCCGGCAAAAGGGGCGAAATGTTAAAAATTCATTTCGGCGGACAAGATTATGAATAACTTTTCATAATTTTGTCGCCGAAATCGATTCAAGTAAAAAACAGTCTCAGAGGGTGCGGACCTGCGCGCTCTCTGACTTGCATATGAAATAAAATGGCATCAATCAACAATCTCGTTATAGTGGAGTCGCCTGCCAAGGCAAAAACTATTGAAAAATTTTTAGGGAAAGACTTTAAGGTAATGTCGAGTTGCGGGCATATCCGCGATCTCAGCAAAAAAGACTTTGCAATTGGCGGCAACCATTCCTTTGAGCCGGAATATGAGGTTTCGGCAGATAAGGTCGAGATTGTCGATAAGCTGCGCAAGGCAGCGTCGCAGGCAAAGATGGTCTGGCTCGCATCCGATGAGGACCGCGAGGGAGAGGCTATTGCGTGGCATCTCTATGAGGTGCTCGGGCTGAAGCCGGAGACAACACGCCGCATCGTGTTCCATGAGATTACGAAGCCTGCGATCCTGAGCGCCATAGAAAATCCGCGTGAGATCGATCTGAATCTTGTTGACGCGCAGCAGGCCCGCCGCCTGCTCGACCGCATTGTCGGGTTCGAGCTGTCGCCGGTGCTGTGGAAGAAGATCAAGCCGGCTCTTTCGGCCGGCCGCGTGCAGTCGGTTGCGGTCCGTCTGATCGTCGAACGCGAGATCGAGATCCGCAATTTCAAGTCGGAACCCTATTTCCGTGTGACTGCCCGTTTTCTGACTCCCGACGGTCAGGCTGTGAAGACAGAACTCTCGCGCCGTCTGTCGACAGAGAGTGAGGCTCGTAAGTTTCTGGATGACTGCGCGTCGGCCGGATTCAGTGTGTCGGATGTGACAGTGCGCCCGGTGAAGAAGTCGCCTGCACCTCCGTTTACGACCTCGACGCTTCAGCAGGAAGCAGCCCGCAAGCTCGGATTTACGGTTTCGCAGACGATGATGGTGGCCCAGCATCTCTATGAGGCGGGACATATCACCTATATGCGTACGGACTCGCTCAATCTCTCGAAACTTGCTCTTGCATCGATCGCCAACGAGGTCAAGACCGAGATGGGCGAACAGTATCTGAAAGTAAGAAACTACCATACGAAATCGAAAGGCGCACAGGAGGCTCATGAAGCGATCCGTCCGACATATATCGACCGTCATACGATCGAGGGGACTTCGCAGGAGTGTCGCCTCTATTCTCTGATCTGGAAGCGGACGATAGCATCCCAGATGGCCGATGCCGAGCTTGAGAAGACTACGGTCGAGATCCAGCCGTCGACCCGCAGCGAGAATTTCGTCGGTCAGGGCGAGGTTGTGCGTTTCGATGGATTTCTGCGTGTCTACAGTGAAGGTTCGGACGATGCTTCATCGGAAATGCCTGAAGGTATGCTCCCGAAGGTCAGCTGCGGCGAAGAGCTTTCGCTTGCGGAGATGAATGCTACCGAACGCTACACCCAGCATCCGCCACGCTACACCGAGGCTTCGCTCGTCAAGAAGATGGAGGAACTCGGAATCGGCCGTCCGTCGACCTATGCGCCGACGATTTCGACCATCCAGCAGCGCGAATATGTGACGAAAAGCGATCTGAGCGGAGAACCCCGTGACTATAAGACGATGGTTCTCGCCGGGGGAAAGGTGGCGGAGTCCACTCTCACTGCCAATACGGGTGCCGACAAAGGGAAGCTGATGCCGACGGATATCGGTGTGGTTGTCAATGAGTT
>JAIDJZ010000133.1 GCA_029051965.1 Paramuribaculum sp.
GCGGCAGAAAAGAAGCAGCAGATTGTATAAAAGATTTTCGTTCTCTTACTATCGTTTAAATTTGAACTCTTACTTAAGAGACGCGATGACTCAACGAAAAGTTACATTCACCCGCAAAAATCAGAAAAATTGTTTCCCAACACGAATTTTTAGCCTGAAAAATTTGTCAATCCGAACTCCAACCATTAACTTTGCGTTATCAAAATAAACGAAAGATTCCTCTTTCAACAGAACATTGACTTAACTTAAACCACATCAAAGTTGATTGGGAAACTCATCAATTTTATGTGAAATACCGAGACAAGCTTGTTGGATAATGGCGGGCCCCATCCCTTTTGGGAGGCTTTAATTGCCCAGGCGGATTACAGAGTCCGGCAAGCACTCAAATCCTGTCATTCGGAGTTTCATCGCATCCTTTGATGTGGCCCTCATACGAAAGCGCTGTGTCATAATTCAAATTTTTGACACAGCGCTTTTTATTTTCTGCCGGACAGCCGGCGGTTCGTCAGAGGAGTTGACAATAGTCAATGACTGAGTGCTCATCCCTTCGACGACGCCGCAGACGAGCCGTTATCACGGACCGCCCTAATATTGAATTTGGCAGCTAACTCCCGATAGCCGGCCCTATCTTTGCGGCGATATGTTGCAAAGCAGCCCATATATTCCGCCACGTCCGCGCCACCTCTTCCGCCGCGACTACGCCGCCCAGTTCGAACGCTGGGTCGGCTACCGCCTGCACCCTCATGCACGCCGCGCCGTGGCCAGTCTCGAACGGCAACGCGCACGCCGCCAGCCCCAGCGGCTCATCCTCTGCAACACCCCCTCTTCCATCGACATCCTCCGACAGACCCTCGCCGACTACCTCCTCTGGCGAGCCACCGTCGTGCAGCCCGGCGACCCTTTCTGCGTCGTCGGGCGTTCGCGCGCCGACATCAACCGCATTCTCCCCAAACGGAAACTCCGCACCCTTCCCGATCCCCGCTGGCAGCCCATCCTCGTCTC
>JAIDJZ010000134.1 GCA_029051965.1 Paramuribaculum sp.
ACCAACCGTTTAATAAAATCAATCCCATCGCAACTCCTTTTCGTTTTGCTTTTTGTCGCTTTCGCGGCCAACGGAAAGAGCGTCGCAGCCGCGGCTCCGACAGAGGAAATCAGCCTCTCGGGTCGTGTGACGGTCGACGGGCAGCCGCGCGAGGGCGTAGTTGTCAGCGACGGGATCAGCGTCGTCACGACGGACGCGGACGGGATCTATCAGATGACATCAAAGGGACGCCAGCATGTCTTCGTTTCGGTTCCCGCCGACTGCGAGCTGCCTCTTGAGGAAGGCTTCCCGAAATCCTATGCTGTCATACCTGACGGCAGGGAGAAAGTCAGACGTCAGGATTTCGAGCTGACGTCGTCGCCGGTCAGAAAGCGATGGTCACTGATGGTGATCGCCGATCCGCAGATAGGAGTCCGGGATACGGCCGACTATGCGAATACGGTCGTCCCGCAGATAAGCCGCTTCGCATCGACACTCGGGCCGAACACCTACGGGATCGCACTTGGCGATCTGATCTGGAACTCCCCGGGACTCTACCCCGAGTACCGCCGTCAATCGTCGAGGATCGGCATTCCGCTTTTCTCAGTCATCGGCAACCATGACCATAACGAAAAGATTCATAACGATACAGAGAGCGACCGCGATTTCCGCAACGCCGTCGGCCCGACATATTATTCGGTCAATATCGGCGACTGTCACCTCGTGGCACTTGACGACGTTGTCTACAGCGGGAAAAAGAACCGCAACGATTACTCCGGAGGCCTCACGCGCCAACAGCTTGACTGGCTGAGACGCGACCTGGCACATGTCGACACATCGAAAACGATAATTGTCGGAGTGCACATTCCGACCTCGCGCCGAAACGCTCGTTGGAAAATCGACGGACATGAAGAGCTGTATGATCTTCTGAGACCTTTTCACAGAGCGGAAATACTCTCGGGACACACCCACTACCATTTCACAACGACAATCGAGCCAAAAATCACCGAAACGACCTATGGGGCCGCAATGGGAGCTTTCTGGTATCCCGAGTGCAACGACGGCTCCCCCCGCGGATTCGGAATAATCACGTTCGACGGTGCAGATATTGTCGACAAGTTCTATGTCGGAGCGGCCACCCCGCGCCGCTATCAGATGAAGCTCTACGGTCCGGAAGAGGCCGCGCTCTGGAATCCGGAAACCAAACCGGGCGAGCCTTACGACAAGATTCTCATCAACATATTCTGCTGGCATACCGACTGGAGGGTCGAGGTCAGCGAGGACGGCCGACCGTTCGCCCCGTTAAGCGATGACGCAAGGCTCATCCCGTCCGAATCGGGAGGCAAATGCTGGGATCCGGACATCAGGAAGTGTCTGGTTAAGGGCAAAATTCCCTCAAACCACGGCGGATCAAAACCGGCGGATCTGAACGACCATATGTTTCTCTACAAACCGGAAGAGGGATGGTCGACAATCACAGTGAGAGCAACCGATCCATACGGGAATGTCTACACAGAGACCCTCGACAGACAGATCTGAAGGCCCGTTTTTGAGAGACTGTTTGAATTTTACACGGATAATCATAACCAAGAATCATGAAAATCAAAACGATTTTAGCCCCATTTCTCCTCCTTGCGGCGCTGAGTGTATCGGGACAGCCGAAAGTGATTGCCCACCGCGGATACTGGGACGCCCCGGGATCAGCGCAGAACTCCCTTCGTTCGCTTGCAAAGGCTGATTCGATCGGATGTTACGCATCGGAATTCGATGTGTGGATGACCCCCGACGGAGTCATCATGGTCAACCATGATCCGACCATCAACGAAACAGAAATCCAGAATACACCATCACAGACCGTCCTGCTCGAGAAACTACCCAACGGAGAAACCATTCCGACGCTTGACCAATATCTCGAAGCGGCGACCAAAATGCCGAACATGCGCCTTGTCTGCGAGCTCAAGACCCATGACAGCCGCCAACGCGAAGTGGCAGCGGTCAGCAAGATTCTCGCGCTGGTGAAGAAATACGGTCTTGAGGATCGCACCGACTATATCACATTCTCACGCGACGGTTTCCGCGAGTTTATCAAAAAAGCTCCCAAAGGGACTGCGGTCTACTATCTGTCGGGGGATTTTGTTCCCGAACAGATCAAACATCTCAAAGGCCGGGGCATCGACTATTCGATCAAGACAATGCGCAAACATCCGGAATGGATCAAACAGTGTCATGACCTCGGGCTTGAGGTCAATGTCTGGACGGTCAACAAGCCGGAGGATATGGCATGGTGCATCGAACAGGGTGTGGACTACATCACGACCAATGATCCGGAAGGTCTTCAGAAAATGATTTCCGAGCTTCCGGAAAAGCCCGCTCCAAAGAAGAAAAAGAACAACAAAAAGGATAAATAGAAAGCAGCAGCCGGACGTGAGTCCGAATGATTTTTCAATAGTTACTCATACTCAGGAATCAGTTATTAGGTTTGACACACTACCAGGGCAGATGGCAGCCGGCGAGGCTCCCATCTGCCCGCTTTCATGGCTGCATGCAAAAGAGATGAGAGGCTGCTTAGAGCCGGAGGCTGAGGGGTGAACCCGATCGGAGGATGGGATGTTTTATCTACAGAACCATTTTTTTTCGCTTCCGAAATGAACGACATCGATCTCACTTCAATACTGACCCACGCCTCAACATCGTCGCGCGGCGTCGCCAAACCGTACCTGCCGGAGTCGCCGGTTTTCGCCTCGGCACTGCTTACGACCCTCCCCGCCACGTTCGGAACGGGCAACATCGGCCGTCTGGGGGTCAATGTGGTCGCCAACCGTCTGCTTGCGGCCGGAGCCGAGCCTCGCTATCTTTCAGCAACCGTCACTATCGACCTTGACACGCCGCAGGAGATCATCCGCGAGGTCGCGCTCGGGATGCGCGATGCAGCCGTCGAGGCGGAGATGGAGTGGACGACTGTCGAGAGGGCGATTCTTCCGGTCGGTCCGGCAAACGGCGTTTCGATTTCGATTTTCGGAGTCGGGTGCCGGATGGTCAATGTGACGTCGCGGTTCGACTGCGTCCATCCGGGCGACGCCCTGATCATAACCGGCCCGGTGGGTACAACAGGAGCAGCAGTCGCGGGAGACCGGCACGGGATCAAATTACCGACGCAAAGCGACGGATCGGTGCTGACCGATGTGATGCGGAGCGTCTATGTCCACGCGCCCGACGTTCCGGCCGTCTATTTCCCATTCCAGGGGCTGAATCCTGCCCTCAAGTTACTGGGCATCAACGCCGAAATAGATCGAAAGAAGATTCCTTGCGACGAAGCGGTCAGAGAGGCCTGCGAGACAATGGGTCTTGACCCTCTCGATCTTGCCGGCGCGGACGCGATGCTTCTTGCTGTAAGCGACAAGGATGCCGAACGTGTTCTTGAAGCTGCCAGACGTTATCGGGCGGGGAGCAGCGCAGCAATCGTAGGACGCGTCAGAGATGTCAGAGAAACCGGTTTCCAAGAAGATTGATTTGCAACTATGGCCCACAGTCATTAACTTTGCAAAAATTGGACAAAGCATAAAATGAAAGACCTCATAATCGACAAAGAAACATCGGAACGCGCCGTTCTGGTCGGACTCATCACTCCCCAGCAGAACGAAGAGCGCGCAAATGAATATCTCGACGAACTCGCATTTCTCGCTGACACGGCCGGAGCGGTCACTGAAAAGCGCTTTCTGCAGCGAATGAATCAGCGCGACTCGCGCACGTTTGTCGGAAAAGGAAAACTCGAGGAGATCCGCCAGTATGTCGAAGACAATGAAATCGGAATGGTTATTTTCGACGATGACCTGACATCGAAGCAGGTTGCCAACATCGAGCGGGAGCTTAAGGTCAAGATCCTCGACCGCACGAGCCTGATTCTGGACATCTTCGCTAAACGCGCCCAGACGGCCAACGCAAAGACTCAGGTCGAGCTGGCCCAGTATCAGTATCTTCTTCCGCGACTGACGCGAATGTGGACTCACCTCGAACGCCAGCGCGGCGGTATCGGCATGCGCGGTCCGGGCGAGACACAGATCGAGACGGACCGCCGTATTATCCTCGACAAGATCTCCCGCCTCAAGGCCGAACTGCGCGACATCGACAAGCAGAAAGCCGTTCAGCGCAAAAACCGGGGAAAACTCACCCGAGTCGCACTTGTCGGCTATACGAATGTCGGCAAATCGACACTCATGAATCTGCTGAGCAAGAGCGATGTGTTTGCCGAGAATAAACTTTTCGCAACGCTTGACACGACGGTGCGCAAGGTTGTCATCGACAATCTGCCGTTTCTTCTGACTGACACTGTCGGTTTCATCCGCAAGCTTCCGACCCATCTTGTCGAGTCGTTCAAATCGACCCTTGACGAAGTCCGTGAGTCGGACATCCTGGTTCATGTTGTCGACATTTCCCATCCGAATTTCGAGGAACAGATCGAGGTTGTCAACCGGACTCTGACAGAGGTGTGTGAGGGCGCGGAGAAGCCGATGATCATGGTGTTCAACAAAATCGACGCATTCACCTACAAGCCGAAGGATGCGGACGATCTGACGCCCGCAACCCGCGAGAACATTCCTCTTGAAGAGCTTGAACGGACGTGGATGAGCCGCATGGGCGACAACGCGGTGTTCATCTCCGCCAAAAAAGGGATCGGAATCGAAAAACTCAAGCGTCTGCTCTATGACAAGGCGAAAGAGATCCATCTGACACGTTTCCCCTACAATGATTTTCTTTTCCAGACCTACGACGATCTCGATTCGCCGCAAGCCGAGGAATAATTACTTCGAATTCCAAAAAAAATGACAGCTCCGATATTCATGCGCAGACTTCCGCTCCTGCTGATACTGGCCTTATGCAACGCGGTCGGGATCAGTTCACTCTCAGCGGCAATCCGGAAGGATACGTTCACGTTTGATCCGGCCAATAATCTGAAGCTCACCCGCGTCACTGACAGTGACGCCCTTTCCCGGACATCGGCCAATCCATGCATCATCTTTGCGTTCGGTGGAGGATTCAGCCACGGCGACCGCGACGATGCGCGCTATGACGAGTTTGTGTCGTTCATGGCCCGTCAGGGATATGTTGTCTGCTCAATCGATTACCGCACCACGCTCGGCAGTTTTACTCCGACAGAATCGGGGATTGCCGCACTGGGCGAATTCGGAGAAGCACTGGTCGAGGCTGTCGAAACGGCAACGGAAGACTTCCTGACAGCTACGGGATTCGTCCTTTCCAAAGCGCGTGAATGGAATGTCAGTCCGGATGCCATTATCGCTTCAGGCTCAAGCGCGGGGGCCATTACCGCCTTACAGGCCGAGTCGGTCATTCAGTCACCGTACTGTCCGGAAGGGTTGCCGAAGGGTTTCAATTATGCTGCGGTCGTTTCGTTTGCCGGCGCTATCCTGTCGGAAGGCGAGCCGGCAAATCTGGACGCATTCTGTCCGGTCATGCTCTTTCACGGCGACGCAGACTGCCAGGTGCCTTATAATAAGCTGACGGCAGGGCCTATGGGGCTTTACGGCTCACTCTATCTGGCCGAGAGATTCAAATCCGCCGGCAAGGAGGGGGCGTTTCACATGGAAAAGGGCGCGACGCATGAAATGGCATTGCGTCCGATGAAGGAGAATCTCTTTGACATTGCGGGATTCCTCTCGCAGGTCCTTTCGGGCCGGACGTCCGATTATGAATGGACCGTGGTGACTGTTCCGGGCCGCGCATCCTATAAAACCGATTTCACAATCTACGACTATATCCGCTCCAATCTTCCATGAAACAGATTCTGACAATTCTCGCGGCGGTGCTCATGTCCGCATGTGCCAACAACGGGAGCGCCCGCGTCGCAGAGCATCCGGCCACAGCGTCAGACAGCGTCGCCGAAGGGCTGGCCTTGACACTTGAGCTGCCCCTTCCCGCGATTCCCGATTCAATCCGCGAGCCTCAGTCGCGTGCTACTTTCCTTCTGGAGCATTTCTGGGATGAGGCTTCGCTGACGGATACGGCCGTCAGCCGTAACGAACAATTCATGGAGCGGAATTTCGTCAACTTTGTCAACCTCTACCCTCACGCCATCGCAGACTCACTGCCCGGAATCACGACCAAATTCCTGAAACAAGTGACGCCAGACGTGCGCTCGCGTGTGATTCTCTATGATCTTATCGAAAAGTATCTTTCGGATCCAGAATCGCCTGTCAAGTCTGACGAATCTTATATCGTTTTCCTTCAGCAGTGGGTCGAGCTTCCGAATCTCGACAAGTATGAAACGGAAGAGCCCCGCTATCGTCTGGAGTCGGCCCTGAAGAACCGTCCGGGAACGAAGGCATCAGATTTCCGGTATGTCACCCGTGAGGGCAAGAGCGGCACACTGTCGGGGACAGACGCCCCTAATCTGCTGCTGCTCTTCTACGATCCGGACTGCGACCACTGCAATGAGACCATCGCCACACTCCGCAACAATCCGGACCTCAACAGCGCCATAGATGACGGCAAGCTGAAGGTTGTCGCCATCTATACCGAGGCGGATGAGTCGCTCTGGCGTTCGACAAACGGATCGATGCCAGAGAACTGGACTGTGGGGATCGACCGCAGCGACATTGCCGGAACGGGGCTATACATTGTTCCGGATATGCCCGGTATGTATCTGCTTGACAAGGACAAAAATGTCATTCTCCGCGATCCGGGCCTGAAGATCCTTTCGGTGAAATTAAGCGAGCTCTGAGTTGTGGGGCGGGTCGCCCCCGATTTCGCGTTTTTTGGGGATTTTTTCGGCACATCATGATTGGTATTAGAGGAAAAAGCCTTATTTTTGCGAGATCATGACGGTCGGAGCGACCGTCAGTGCAATTATATCCAATCTATTACCACACAGAAATCATGACGTTAAAAACTTCACGCAGTTCGTTCTATCCCTGGGTCGTCGTAGGGCTACTCTGGGTTGTGGCGCTTCTCAACTACATGGACCGCCAGATGCTCTCGACCATGCAGAGCAACATCGCTCTTGACATTCCGGCACTCCAGAATGCCGAAGCGTTCGGCGCACTAATGGCAATCTTCCTCTGGATCTACGGCTTCGCCAGCCCGTTTTCGGGCGCTGTCGCCGACCGTCTCAGCCGCAAATGGCTTATCGTCGGCTCGCTTGGCGTCTGGTCGGCGGTCACACTTGCAATGGGCTTCTGCGACAGTTTCCATCAGCTGATGTGGCTTCGCGGCATCATGGGTATCTCCGAGGCACTCTATATCCCGTCGGCACTCTCGCTTATCGCCGACTATTTCACAGGAAAGGGTCGCTCGCTGGCAATCGGCCTCCATATGACGGGTCTCTATTGCGGCCAGGCACTGGGCGGCTTCGGTTCGCTTGTCGCCTCGACATGGTCCTGGCAATCGACATTCCAATGGTTCGGAATAATCGGGGTCGCCTATGCATTTATCCTCATCTTCCTTCTGCATGAAAAGCCGGGCCACGGCAATTCGCCAGCGAAAAAGGCGTCGTCGGGCGTTTCACCTCGTAAGAGCGAATCGATTGTGCGCTCGTTTGCGGTCATATTCTCCAGCATCGCCTTCTGGGTCATTCTGTTTTTCTTCGCATCAAGCTCCATTCCCGGATGGGCGACCAAAAACTGGCTTCCGACGCTGTTTGTGGACAATCTCGGCCTCTCGATGGAATGGGCCGGCCCGATGGCCACGCTTACGATAGCGGTGTCGAGCTTTATCGGCGTGATGGTCGGCGGTCCGATCAGCGACAAATGGGTGCGTCGCAATGTCCGCGGGCGTATCTATACGAGTGCGATCGGGCTCTCGATGATGATTCCGGCACTTATATTCATCGGCCTCGCCCACAATGCGTGGCTCTCGATTCTGGCGGGACTTTTCTTCGGAGTCGGCTACGGAATGTTCGACGCGAACAATATGCCGATTCTCTGTCAGTTCGTTTCGTCACGCCAGCGCGCAATGGCCTACGGCTTCATGAACTCCCTCGGAGTCATCATGGGCGCTATAACGACCCAGCTGCTCGGCGGACTTGCCGAATCGGTCGGTCTTGGAATGTGCTTCTCTCTTATGGGGGGCATACTTCTGATCGCCCTGGCACTGCAGCTGATCGTTCTTAAGCCAAAATCCGACGACAAAGACCTTGAGCTGTCCGAGGCCGAACAAACCCAAATGTAATCAGATCCTCAATTAAAAATAACTATAACAATGGAAAAAATCAAAGGTCTTATTGACGCACCTTTCACTCCGTTTCTGGAAAACGGAGACATAAACACCGAGCCGATTCCGGCTTACTGCAACATGCTCGTTGCCAACGGTATGCAGGGCGTTTTCATCAATGGTTCATCGGGCGAAGGCTACATGCTGACAACCGACGAGCGCAAGGCTATCGCCGAAGCTTGGGTCAAAGCCGCTCCGGAAGGATTCAAGGTCATCGTCCATGTCGGCAGCTGCTGCACCCGCGACAGCCGCGAACTGGCCCGCCACGCCGAAGAGATCGGCGCATGGGGTATCGGAGCAATGGCCCCACCGTTTCCGAAGATCAACCGTGTCGAAGAGCTTGTGAAATATATCGAGCAGATCGCGTCGGGAGCACCTTCACTCCCCTTCTACTACTATCACATCCCGGCCTTCAACGGAGCTTATCTTCCGATGGTCAAGCTGCTTGAGGCAGTCGACGGCCGTGTCCCCAACTTCGCCGGCATCAAATATACGTTTGAAAGCCTCTATGAATACAATCAGTGCCGCCTCTACAAGGGTGGAAAATACGATATGCTCCACGGTCAGGACGAGACGATCCTGCCGTCGCTGGCAATGGGCGGTGCCCAGGGCGGCATCGGCGGCACGACCAACTATAACGGCCGCGAACTCAATGCCATCATCGACTGCTGGAATGCCGGCGACATCGAAGGCGCGCGCGAACATCAGAATTTCGCCCAGGAGGTCATCAATGTCATCTGCCATTACCGCGGCAATATCGTTGCCGGAAAACGGATCATGAAGCTTATCGGCCTGGATCTCGGCCCGAACCGCGTTCCGTTCCAGAACATGACTCAGGAAGAGGAAGACGCAATGCGCGCGGAACTGGACGCAATCGACTTCTTCTGCCGCTGCAACAAGGTCTGACCGCATGAGCAGGCGCTGGCTTACAATTGTGACAACCGCACTCCTCCTGTGTTCGGGAGGAGTGTCGGCCAAGACCAAAGTCGCATGCATCGGCAACAGTATCACCTACGGCTACGGACTGGCCGCAGAGGAGCGGGAGCAGCTGTCGTACCCGAGCCGGCTACAGTCGATTCTCGGAGACGGATATGAAGTCGGCAATTTCGGCCATAGCGGAGCAACGCTTCTTGTCAGCGGACATAACCCTTATGTCCGTCTGCCGGAGTACCGTGGAGCTCTTGAAATGAAGCCGGACATTGCGGTTATCCACCTCGGAGTCAACGACACAGATCCACGCAACTGGCCTAATTATTCAGATTTTTTCATTCCGGACTATGGCGCGCTGATCGATTCGCTCCGGGCAGTCAATCCGCAGGTCAGAATTATGATTGCACGCCTGACGCCTATCGGAGCAAAACACTATCGGTTCCGCACCGGCACACGCGACTGGCGTCTGCTTGAGCAGGAGGCGATCGAATGCGTCAGCCGACTCAAGGGAGTCGAGCTGATCGATTTCGACGTAGCCCTGCGCGACCGTCAGAATCTCATGCCGGACGGCATCCACCCCGATGCGACAGGCTACGGAATTCTGGCCGAAACGGTCGGCAAAGCCATCACCGGCAACTACGGGGGGCTTAAACTGCCGCCCCAGTATCAGAACGGGATGATTCTCCAGCGCCACCGTCCGCTCACCATCTCGGGAAGTGCGAACGCGGGAACAGATGTGACCGTCACGCTCGACGGGATTCCATATGGCACAACGGCCGACAATCTCGGGCGCTGGCATGTCGTCACCGCTCCCCTTGCCGACGGGTCGTACACACTGACTGTCGCCGACCGGGATTCGACGATCACACTGACCGATATTCTTGCAGGCGAGCTTTGGATCGCATCGGGCCAGAGCAATATGGAATTCAGTCTGGCATCGGCTGTCGGGGGCGAGAGGGATATTGCGGAATGCAGTGATCCCCAGCTGCGTTTCTACGATATGCGCCCGATTGCCCGCACGAATGCAGGCCAGTGGCCAGACAGCGTACTGACGGCTATAGACAGCCTCGGCCATTTCACGCCGAGCCGCTGGGAATCCGTCGGTCCTGACAATGCGGGACGGCTCTCAGCGATAGCGTATTACTTCGGGCGACGTCTTCGCGATTCGCTCAATGTTCCGGTCGGCATCATCAGCAACGGGGTCGGCGGATCGCCCTGCGAGTCATGGATCGATGTCAACACGCTCGAAGAGAGTATGCCGGAAATCCTCATCAACTGGAAGGGCAACGACTATGTGCAGAAATGGTGTCAGCAGCGTGCGGAAGATAACGCGCCGGGGAGTCACCGCCATCCCTATGAGCCAAGCTATCTGTTTTCGGCGGGTATCCGTCCGCTGGAACGTCCCGACATAGCGGGCGTGATCTGGTATCAGGGGGAGTCGAACGCGCATAACACCGAACTCCACGAACAGCTCTTCCCTCTCCTTGTCGAGAGCTGGCGGCGAGAGTTCCGCTCACCCGGACTGCCGTTCTGCTTCGTTCAGCTGAGCAGCCTTGACCGCCCGTCGTGGCCTACATTCCGCGACTCGCAACGCCGTCTGGCAGACCGTATGGGTGGAGTCTATATGTCGGTCAGCTCGGATCATGGCGATTCGCTCGACGTGCATCCCCGCAACAAGCGTCCGATCGGCGACCGTCTTGCCCGACAGGCGCTACACAATATCTACGGATTCAGGCACGTGACGCCTCGCGGACCTCAACCGGCCGACGCGCGGGCAGAGCGCGACGGATCTGTCACTATCCGCTTCGACTATGCTGACGGATTGACAACGTCCGACGGCAAAAGTGCCGCTACGTTTGAAATTGCCGATGACGGCGGCCTGTTTGTCGAAGCCCAGGCGGAAATACTCGACAACGGAAGAATAAGGCTCCGTAGCGGACAGCCGGGCTACAGGCCTGTTGCCGTACGTTACGGGTGGCAGCCGTTCACACGCGCCAACCTGATCAATTCCGACAGCCTGCCAGCCTCCACTTTTAAAATTGCAATCTCAAATATGAACGAACTCTACAAACCGGAAGACGGTTTCGACAAAGGGGTTTCGGCTTGTTTTGCCGGAGTCCTTCCCGACGGCACGGCTCTGATTGCCGGCGGATGTAACTTTCCATGCGACGAACCTCTGTCGGCGCATGCACAGAAGAAATTCTACAAAGGGATCTATCTCTACGACGGAGCGGAATGGCAACGCGCCGGCTCGCTGCCCGAGGCGATAGCCTACGGGGCTTCGGCCACAGTGGCAGAGGGTATCGTCATGACCGGCGGCACAACAGCCGATGGCGCGAGCGCGAAAACATGTCTGATCAGACAGGACCTTACGACCGAGGAGCTGCCGGATCTGCCAGGCACGCTCGACAATATGGCTGCCGCCGCTATCGGCAACATGGTCTACGTTGCCGGCGGAAACCTCAACGGAGTGCCCTGCAGGGAACTCTATGCACTCGACCTCGACCAGCTCCAAAAGGGCTGGAAGCGTCTCAGCCGGATGCCCGGCAATCCGAGAGTGCAGCCTGCGATGGCCGCATCTGGAGGAAAGCTCTATCTCTGGGGCGGTTTTGCAGGACGCCACGACAAGCATGAGCCGACGCTCGAGCTGGACGGCCTCGTCTATGATCCCGCGAAGGATAAATGGAGCCGTCTGGATGGCCCATGCGAGGCGGACGGAACGCCAGTTGCTACCGGAGGTGGTTGCGCCGCGACACTGCCCGACGGACGCATCGCCATTGCCGGCGGAGTGAACAAGGATGTTTTCCTTTCAGCTCTGATCGATCAGGCTCCCGACTACCTCAACCATCCGATCGGATGGTATCGTTTCAACCCGACGGTGTTCATATTCAATCCGGCTGACGGCTCATTTGCCATAGGGGAAAGCGATCCGCGTTTCGCACGCGCCGGCGCGTCTGCCATCGCCACAGCTGATGGCCGGATCATTCTCGTCGGTGGAGAACTCAAACCTCGAATAAGAACCAACATAACCTCGACTGTGAAGCCATGACGGATAAGGATTTAGATCTGAGCATAAGCAACTACGGAACGACGCGGGGCAAATCGTATGACATCGCGCTTCTACCCTGGGGCGCGACCGAACCCCACAATCTTCATCTGCCATATCTTACGGATGCGATTCTGAGCCACGATATTGCTGTGGATGCAGCCAGATTCGCACGGAAGGAGTACGGAATCAATGCGATGGTCATGCCTCCGGTGCCTCTCGGCGCTCAGAATCCGGGCCAGAGGGAGCTTCCTTTCTGTGTCCACTACCGCCACGACACTCAGATGGCTGTCCTGACCGACATCGTCGCTTCGCTCAACCATCAGGGCATAAAGCGCCTGCTTATCGTCAACGGGCACGGCGGCAATTCGTTCAAGGGCATGATAAGGGATCTGGCTGTCGATTATCCGGACTTTGTCATCGCGTCGGGCGAATGGTTCAAGGGCGCGCCGGCAAAAGAGTATTTCGACAGCCCGGGCGACCACGCGGATGAGGTCGAGACGTCCGTAATGATGCACTACCACCCCGAACTGGTCAATCTCGACGAGGCCGGCCCGGGTGGCAACGGCGGCTTCCGCGGGGAATGTCTCTCGAAAGGAATCGCGTGGGTTCCTCGAAACTGGTCGCGCATGAGCGAGGACACCGGCATCGGAAACCCGTCGGCGTCGACTGCCGAAAAGGGAGCCGCATTCGCGAAAGCGTGCGCCGAATCATTCGGGAAGGTCATCGCCGAATTATGTGAACCGGATCTCTACCGATAAGTAACTACAATTCCAACGTAATCAAAAATGGATAATTTCAGCTATTGCAGTCCAACAAAATATGTGTTCGGCCGAGGAGCCGAAAACCATGTCGCCCAGGAACTCGCTTCGATCGGCGCGACACGCGTCATGATTGTCTATGGAGGCGGTTCGGTTGTCAGAAGCGGCCTTCTGGACCGGGTCAAAGTCCAGCTTGACGCTGCAAACCTTTTTCACACCGAACTCGGAGGCGTCGAGCCGAATCCGACAGACCCGAAAGTGAGAGAAGGAATCGCACTCTGCCGCGAAACCGGCATTGACACTATTTTAGCCGTCGGTGGCGGCTCGGTCATAGATACGGCCAAGGCGATAGCTGCGGGCGTACCCTATCAGGGTGATTTCTGGGACTTCTGGGCCGGCAAAGAGACGATCCGTGAGGCCCTTCCCGTCGGTGTTGTCCTGACAATTCCGGCCGCCGGCAGCGAAGGATCGGGCAACTCCGTCATCACGCTGCTTGATGGTATGCACAAGATCAGCCTCAGAACCGATTTCTGGCTGAGACCTAAGTTCGCACTTCTCAATCCGGAACTTACATTCACCCTGCCTGCGGAACAGACGGCGGCGGGAATCGCCGATATGATGGCTCATATCTTCGAGCGCTATTTCTCTCCGACGCAGAATGTGGAGGTGACCGACCGCATTTCGGAGGGTCTTCTGACGGCTATAATGACGGATGCAGTGAAAGTGATGGCCGACCCGAGAGATTACGAGGCGAGAGCCAATATCATGTGGAGCGGCACACTGGCTCACAACGGGCTGTGCGGTTGCGGACGCAAGGAGGACTGGGTGTCCCACTTCATGGAACATGAGATCAGCGCGGTCTATGGTGTCACACACGGCGCGGGACTGGCTGTGATTCTTCCGGCGTTCATGACCTATATGGCAAACCACCGTCCGGAGAAAGGAGCACAGCTGGCACGACGCGTTTTCGGCGTCAGCGAGAATGATGACCGCCTTGCGGCTCTTGAAGGGATCGGACGGCTCAAGGCGTTTTTCGCGTCGATCGGACTTCCGCTGACCTTCGGGGAACTTGGAATCGACCGTCCGAACATCGAGCTTCTTGTCAGGAAACTCCATGAGAACAAAGGCGAGCTTATCGGGGGCTACATGACGTTAGGCCCGACCGAGACTGAAGAAATCTACAGACTCGCACTCTGAGAAACTATCTAAGAGCCTGTTCCCCAGCGTTAACAAATATTGGGGAACCGGCTCTAAAGCAGACAGCAGCCCGCAACGGGCTGCTACTGCTCAATCATCACTTCATCGGCGTCGACTGTCAGAGTTGCCGGGATGCTTTCGACAAAAGGCATGATCGAGGATGCATGTCCGAATGGCACTCCGTAGGCCACGGGATAGTCATAATCGGCTACGAGCTCGCTGATCATCTCTTCCATCGAACGTCCGTCGACATCGGGAGAGTATTCTGTGAAATCGCCAACAATCAGACCTTTCAGGCGTCCCAGAACGCCTGAAAGCTTAAGCTGATACATCATTCTTTCGATCTTGTAGACCGGCTCTGAGACATCCTCGACAAAGAGGATCGTGTCGGGCTTGAGTATGTCGTAGGGGGTTCCGATGAGAGCCGTCAGAACGGCCATGTTGCCGCCAAGAAGAATGCCGGAGGATCGTCCGGCACGATTCAGCGGGTGGGGCTTCACACTATAGGTCGGCATTTCTCCCTGAAGAATTCCGAACAGAGCGCGGGAATCTTCGTCGGCGCCGGCATGGCTCGCGATATGGCGCGCCATCGGACCGTGGACAGATGCGACGCCATGACGGTGCATGAGCGCGTGGAGGGCGGAAATGTCGCTGAATCCGATGATCCACTTTGCATTGTCGCGAAGAGGAAGGCGGTCGAGCCTGTCGAGCAGATGGACTGCGCCATAGCCCCCTCTCGAGCAGAGAATTGCCTTTACGGAAGGATCGAGCAATGCGGCTTCGAGATCGGAGTAGCGTTCGTCGGGAGTCCCGCTATATGTCGCATGGCGTCCGAAGGCGTGGGGCGATGTGTAGGGTTTCCAGCCGAATGACTGCAGGACGGGAATCGCCGCGTAGACATTCTGCGGGCGCGTTATGCCTGCGGGAGAAACGATTGCGACCTTGTCGCCCTTTTTCAAAGGATCGGGAATGATTACGCTGTCCATATCAGTTGACCTGTACGTCGAGGCCGGCGCTGCGGAAGCGTCGGGCAATTATTTCAAGTTCTTCGCGGTCGACTTTCCGCAGAGTACGGCATGGCGTCTGACGGTCGATCGAATAGAGCATCACTGATTCGGGTGCAATCCGGCGGCAGGCGTCGACAAGGGCGTCGATCTCGGCGTCGGTCGTGTTGTCGACCGGCACACCGTCGATTTCGCCGCGCAGGAGCATAGTCTGGACTATTGCCTTGCCTGCGAACTGAGTGATGCCTTCGATCGCTCGCCGGACAGTGAATTCAGGCGATGCGGGCCGGTCGATGATGCGCATCGTTGCGTCAATGGCCGAATCGAGTTTCAGGATGTTGTTGTCGACACGCCGCAGGGCACGGACAACGCCATCGTCGTGAAGACGTGTCGAATTGCTCAAGACGCTTACTTTCACCTGAGGGAAATAGCGGTCGCGAAGCGCAAGAGTATCGTCGATTATGCCTTCAAAATCAGGATGAAGAGTCGGCTCTCCGTTTCCGGAAAATGTTATGACGTCGAGGGGCTGGCCGTCGGCTTTCATCCGGCTCAGTTTTTCGTCGAGCTGACGGCGCACGTCCTCACGCGAAGGGAGTCCGGAGGTTCCGGGTCCCTGGGCGTTGAATCCTGCCTCGCAATAGAGGCAGTCGAACGAACAGATTTTACCGTCGACCGGCGAAAGATTGACACCGAGCGAATTGCCAAGCCGACGTGACCGGATCGGCCCGAAGATGACGGAATGGAAAAGAACTGTCTGCATGAGCAAATCAAAATAGAGGGGAGAAACGAATGGTAGGTTTCACTTCTTTGAGACGTCGACCTTTATGGTTGCCGGCATCGTCAGATTACGCTGGTCAACGGCTTCGATGACTTCATGGGCGAGGTGGACGAAAGCGTGTCCGGTTATCGAATCCGTCAGAGCAATGGGCTCTCCGCCGTCGGCCTTGTCGCAGATCGAACCGACAAGCGGGATCTGTGCGAGAAGACGGATTCCAAGCTCTTCTGCCAGCGCAACACCGCCGTCGCGGCCGAAAATGTAGTAGCGTTCGTCGGGATGTTTCTCGGGAGTGAACCACGCCATATTCTCGACCAGACCGAGCACCGGGACATTGACCTTATCGGACATGAACATCGCGATTCCTTTGCGGGCATCGGCCAGAGCCACTTCCTGAGGAGTGCTGACCACGACCACGCCTGTCATGGCGAGCGTCTGAACGAGGGTCAGATGGATGTCGCTCGTTCCCGGCGGCATGTCGATCAGGAAGTAGTCGAGCTCTCCCCAGTCGGCTTCTTCGATGAGCTGTCGCAACGCGTTGGACGCCATTCCGCCTCGCCAGAGAACCGGAGCGTTGCGGTCGACAAGGAATCCGATCGAGAGCAGTTTCACTCCGTAACGCTCAGCCGGGATAATGAGCTGCCGTCCGTCGACTTCATGCATAAACAGCTGCTCATCCTCGAGTCCGAACATTTTCGGGACGGACGGGCCGAAAATATCGGCATCGAGCAGCCCGACTTTATAGCCTTCACGTGCGAGAGCGACGGCGAGGTTCGATGCGACGGTTGATTTTCCGACGCCTCCCTTGCCTGAGGAAACGCCGATTATGTTTTTCACTCCCGGCAGAGCCGGACGTTTCTTTGTTTCAGGCTGCGGCACTATAGTGCTGACTGTCACTTCGACTTCAGGAGATATGCAGGTGTGGATGGCCGATTCGGCGCTCTTGACGAGAGAGCGCATGAAGGGATCTGTCGGTTTCCGGAACTGAAGCGAGAAACTGACTTTGTTGCCGTCGATGCGGATGTCGTCTGCCACCATGTCGAGTTCGACGATATTCTGTCCGTTTCCGGGGTAACGGACAGTCTTCAGAGCATCGATAATTAGCTGGGGATATAATCTTTCCATAATTATTTCGGTTCTTTTTCAGTTGATTCTCCGGCAAACAGAGCCGGCATCTGGATCTGTCCGCGCGAGAAGCTGCGGTATGTGTCGCGTTCGATCTCGATATCCGGCTCGGCAAGAGGAGTTGTCTGGTCGAGACCAAATGCGAAATATTTGATTGTCAGGCCGCGGTCGAGCCACTGCTGTTCGTAGTATGTACGGATGTTAAGAATCGGATCGCCGGCGTGAGTCGAGTATAGGTCGGCGGTGTCCACGAATACCGGAAGCCGGTTGAGGGCGGCCATTTCACGGGTGTAGGTGTAGAGAAAGGGGCTGTCGGACTTGAGGTTAATGCGGATGTTGTCGCCGGCGACCTTTCGGTATAGCTCCATGAAACGCGTTGAAGTCAGACGCTTGCGAGTCTTTTTCATCTGTGGATCAGGGAAGGTTATCCATATTTCCGCGATCTCTCCCGGAGCGAAGAATTCCGGCAGGAGTTCGATGTCGGTTCTCAGAAACGCGACGTTTTTCATGTTGTTTTTTTTGGCCTGCGAGGCACCGGTCCACATACGCGCGCCCTTTATGTCGATACCGATATAGTTTGCATCGGGGTTTGCGGCTGCGAGTCCGACCGTGTATTCACCCTTTCCGCATCCGAGCTCGAGAATTATCGGCCGGTCGTTGTGGAAAAAGTCTTCATGCCATCTGCCCTTTAGCGGAAACCCCTCCTGCTGCAACTTAGCCCAGGGATACTGGAAAACGAAGTCAATCTCCTCCATTTCCTTAAATTTCTTCAGTTTATTCTTTCCCATTATCGGTTGATCAACTTATTGAATGTTAGTAATGCAAAATTAGCGAAATTCCCCCCGTTTGCCAAACAAACAGATTCTTAAACGCAAAAAAACGGCCGACCCACGTCGCCCGTTTTCTTATCAATCATTCAATAAACAATAATGTGAAGATTCAAAAACCAATCAAATTATTAAAACCAATCATTATTTTAACCAATCAAAACGTGTGTG
>JAIDJZ010000135.1 GCA_029051965.1 Paramuribaculum sp.
CATCGCACCGTTCCACAGACCCGGCAGCTCCATTGCGCGAAGCTCTTTGCCGTGGCTCGACTTCGACGAGATGAAACCGGTGTCCGGATCGACATAGCGCGTCAGATCATACTTGTCTCCGTTGCGGTCCTTGATGTAGCACACGAGATCTACCGGATTGAAATGCGTTGCCGAAGCCACCATCTCTTTATAGCTCTCATTCGACGGATCGATCTGAGTGCTTTCAAGAATCTGGAGCGAAGCCGAACCGTCGCGGTTGAACGCGATAAACGGACCGCCGCCGGGTTCGCCCTCATTCTTCACCATTCCGCAGACACGCAGCGGACGATTCAGCTTCTCATGGACATACATCGCCACATCCGTATCATTCATTCCGTCGATCGAACGGTCGGAAATCGAAAATGACGTGTGGAGGAAATGCAGCATTTCCTGCAGAGTTCCGCGGTTATAATCGCCCGTGGCAAGCTGCTGCAGATAGGTCTCGATCTGGTCGTGGAGACGGATCAGATATCCTCCGAGCACCTGTTTGTATCTGACAGTCGGCTCTCTGAGCGAATCAGGCACCACATTGTCGATATTCTTGATAAAGACAACCGTCGCGTCGATATCATTGAGATTTTCGATCAGCGCGCCGTGACCGCCCGGACGGAACAGCAGATGGCCGTCCTCATGGAATGGCGTATTGTCCGGATTGACCGCGACCGTATCCGTCTGCGGCTTCTGTTCGCTGAGCGACACATGATAGTTCACACCACGTTCAGCACCCATCTTCGGAGCGACCTCTGCGATCTTCTCCTCGAAGAGCTTGCGGTGGTTGGCCGAAACCGTGAAATGCATCTTGACATCGCCGGCTCCGTTGGCAGCCGTCTGCGCCCCCTCGGCCAGCTGCTCCTCGATCGGAGTACGGCTTCCGGCAGCATACGAATGAAACTTCAGCAGGCCCTTAGGCAGACCGCCGTAATTCATTCCCTCAGGCTTGATGATCGCAGCGATCAGTTCCTTCAGACGGCCTTCGGCCTTCAGCTCGCCGACGCTTTTGCCATAGAGTGCCGACGTCGTCGCGTTAAGATCGTCGATAAACGCTGTCTTTTCGATGTCGGCGATCAGACGGGCCACATCCGAACCATCTGCCGGAACCTCCTGCTCGCCGTCGACAAACTACAACAGAGCCTTGAACATACGCGACGCCGCACCCGAAGCGGGAACAAACTA
>JAIDJZ010000136.1 GCA_029051965.1 Paramuribaculum sp.
ACCGGACTTGTTCTTGAAGGAGGAGCCATGAGAGGTCTCTTCACCGCAGGCGTCATGGACGTCATGATGGAAAACGGAATTGAATTCGACGGACTCATCGGAGTCTCGGCCGGTTCAAGCTTCGGGTGCAACTACAAATCGCGACAGCCCGGCCGCGTTCTCCGCTATAATCTTAAATATGCCGGCGACCCACGCTACATGGGCCTGCGGTCTCTGATCACCACCGGCAACCTCGTAGGAGCCGAATTTGCCTATCACATCCTCCCCCTTCAACTCGACATCTTTGACATCCGGACCTTCGAACAGAACCCAATGGAATTCTATCTCGTCGCAACCGATGTCGCCGACGGACAGCCCGTCTACTACCGGATGGACCGCGTAGACCGCCAGTCGCTTGAATGGCTTCGCGCCTCGGCATCCATGCCCGCCGTCACACGCCCCGTCAAAGTCGACGACGGCCGGCTGCTGCTCGACGGAGGCATCTCAGACTCCATCCCCCTCGCCTATTTCCGCTCGATCGGCTACACCCGCAATGTCGTCGTTCTCACCCAACCCCGCGACTATATAAAAAAACCCTCATCCCGCTGGATATGGCGAACACTCATGCGCAGCCATAAAGCGATAGCCGAAGCAATGTCACGCCGCCATGAGATGTACAACTCGCAGCTACGTCTGGTCGACGAAGGAGTGAAACGAGGCGACACATTTGTCATCGCACCGGACCGCCCACTCCCGATCGGCCGCATCTCGACCGACAAAGCCAGAATGACACAAGTCTACAACATCGGCCGCACGACCGCCGAACGCCTCCTGCCCCGCCTGACCGCCTTCATGACCCCATAGCAGCCTTCGGCGTTGAACCATTGGCAGGTTGCCAAAGCTTCGTCTTTCTCGACGAGCGCGGGCAAGTCGAACGGCATCTGATTATCTCCCATTCGGTCGATGAGCTAAAGATTGTCGCCGCCCCACGGCACATACGAGAGCGTCTCATCTACGAAAGTCCATAACTTGTGGTTGTTTTCCACAAAGTTATGGACTTTGTATTATGGTCGAAAAGACATCTACTGTCTCTTTATCCAACGGTAATCGTCACCTTTTGTGCTCCATTGAAATTTCCACATATCGCCATTTTGCTCATTTATAAGATAATATTGATACATGCTCGTAAGTGGAGATATAGAGAATATTGGTCGAGATGCCTGTGCCAATTCATCTTCATTAATAGGGATACACATTAAAGCATCGAGATCTTTTGAACTATATTGTACCTGCCAAAGTCGCCCTGTATATGTGTCAAGTAATATGAAATTCCACATATTTTTAGTCTCATTAAGATTGAATCTCCCAGATTGATCAAGAGAGCTATCTATGCCAGGGCAAATTATCCAAGATTGACCGTCGTCCTGGATTTGTTTAACTTCGCCAGTGGCAGTATTCAAACGCAACTGATTATGATAATTTTTTGTTTGATACATTTTGTAGATTTGTGCATAACCTACGAATGAACAAAATAACATGGCAACAAGAATAGTTAGCCATCGATTTTAGCCATCGATTAACGTTGATATGTGGCTGCATTGGCATATTGAATTGTATATATACGCAAAGCTATCCAAAATTTGTGAACCTTTGGTAATCAAACGACTACAAATACACTTCGCAGTAGTTCACTCGGAAGAAACAGCAGTCGCGGCTTCTGAAAGAATTGTTAACGCCGGAGGCTTCCAATCAGTCTCCGGCGTTAACAATTGTGTGGTTTCCACGTATTTTAAAATCAAATCATTTGAAATGCTCAGGCCCGTAGAGTCCGAACTCCGGATCCCGTTCCGGCTGCCACGTTCGCAGCTTTATGATAGGTTTTTCCGGATCGTTAATGTCGACCATCAGAAATAGATAGCCCTTGTCGCCGTAGTTCGATGAATAGTACTCCTGAGAAATCTGTATGGCATACAGCTCTCCACCCTTTCCAAGCTTGCGGACATCATTGCTCGCAAAGCGGAGATTGATAAACTCCTTGCTCGCGAAACTCTTCTTCAGATGATTCAGATACGAATCCTTCGTGTGGCGGTTATACTTGATGATGTCGTGAGCGAAAACCATTCCCTGGCCGTCGCTGCCAATCTTTCGCGATGGCACTCGGCTGACACTGCCCGTAATGATCACCGCATCGTCATCAAACACCGACGATATGTAATCCAGACGCTTCAGCGCATACGCCGTCTGATAATTCTCCAGAAAATTCATTATCGCAAACCGCGCGTTCTCATCCCAGACTCCCTTGCCCAGAATATCCGCTTCTGCAGTCTTGCCCAGACCGAACGAAATATTATCGATCAGCCCGTTGCCATCGAACGTGAAGACAACCTCTTCGACAAACGACTTCCTCATTCCCGACTTAAACGAAAACGACATCTGGAGACCGCGCACCATGACATTATCACCGTGGCGGTAGAACGTGTAGGTCGGCGTACCGACTATTTTCGCCCGGCCATACTTGATCAGACGCTCATATATATCCCTCGCCTCCGGCGTGAAAACACCCTCCGGAGCATCATATCGCTTTGCCACGATCGACGACGCAAGCCCTTTCAGCACTTCAAGATACTTCAGATTGTCATCAAGAACAGGGGGCATCTCATAGATCTCCTTCGGAACAGATGCGAACGATTTCTCAACAGACGGCTCTTCAGCCTTTGCCAGCACTTTCTCTCCGGCAGACGGCTCGGCCTTGACCGGTTTATAGGCATTACGCATCGGCACACTCCCGATCGAGTTCAGCACGCTCTCGACCTCCCGGTCAATATGCGACTCGCCGCGGTACTCATACTCAAACTTGACCTGATAATATGAATTCTGGCTTCCGGGGGCAAGTTCAAGCACGCCAGTCCCATCCTTCGCTGAATAGATATTGCTCCAGTCGCGACCGTCGAAATAAGTATAGTCGACCGAATTGACCGGCTTTCCTTTATAAGTGATCCGGAGTTCAAGCTCATCGCCCGTGCGACTGACAGCCTCTGCCTTAAGCGCGTCGAAAATATCGTTTATCTGGCGCGGAATCCATGTAACGGCAAGAAACGACTCGCCATCTTCGCCGACATACTTGTAGTCATTCGGATTCTGAAGAGTCCTCGTCAGCGCAAGAGCCCAGTAAAGGTCCTTAAGAGCGACATCGATCTTACCCTGACTCTCTGCCTTCAGTGCCGACGTGATATAATCTGAAATCTTATTCTTTCGGCCCTCAAAGATCTTCGCGATATCCGAGCGAAGAATCC
>JAIDJZ010000137.1 GCA_029051965.1 Paramuribaculum sp.
TGCCTCCTCCTCGTCGCGGATCGTAACGACGCATCCCGCGGCGAGCATCCTGATCTCACCTTTTCGCCCAACGTATTGTCGACCGTCACACCCCAGATGATGTCAACCTCCGGATTGATGTCGGCGACAAAGTTGCGAAGCTCCTGAACCTCCGTCATTGCCATCGAGTTGTCGCCGTCGCGGCTCATGTACAGATTCAGAAGAAGGCTGCGTGATCCGAAGATGTCGCGGTTACGCAGAAGCGGAGAGTTGAGCGCGTCTTCGATCGCTTTCGTGACGCGGTGTTCACCTTCGCCGTAGCCGGTCGAGATGATAGCCGTACCTCCGCCGCGCAGTGTGCGGTCCACATCCTCGAAGTCCACATTGATATAGCCCGTCGTTGTGATGATCTCGGAGATCGAACGTGCTGCTGTCGAGAGCGTGTCGTCTGCCTTTCCGAACGCATTGAAGAAGTCAAGGTCCGGATAGATCTCTGTCAGACGCTCGTTGTTGATGATCAGAAGCGCGTCGACATATTTGGCCATCTCGTCAGCTCCCTCAAGAGCCTTGAGGATCTTCCTTTTTCCCTCGAAGAGGAAAGGAATAGTCACGATGCCGATTGTCAGAAGGCCGCGTTCGCGCGCCTCGCGTGCCACGACAGGACCCGCGCCCGTGCCCGTGCCGCCACCCATGCCGGCCGTGATGAAGACCATCCGGGTCTCGTCGTTGAAGATCGCACGGATCTTCTCGATATCCTCCTCTGCGAACTTCTCCGCCTTCTTTGGGTCGTTGCCCGCTCCACGGCCGTTGCCGATCACAACTTTGTTCGGCACGACCGACTCGTCGACAGCCTTCTTGTCCGTGTTGCAGACAACGAAAGTGACTTCTTTCGCGCCCTGACGGTACATATGGTTGACGGCATTGCCGCCGCCGCCGCCCACTCCGATGACCATGATGTCGGTCGGTGACTGCGGTTCGGTGTTGTTCTTGAATTTATCTGCGAACTCGTCTATGTTGAGGTTGTTTTCGTCCATTGCTTTTGCTCGTTTTTTGGATAGAAAAGAAAGAGGGTTGGTTAATCGGGATCTTCATTTAAAACGTCGTCATCCTCGTCCATGTCTTCTGGTTCCTCGATGATTCCCATGATTTTCGACACGAAGCCTCGGAATTTGTTTTTCCGCTTTGCCGACGTCGGTTCGGCAACCGGTTCGATGACAGGTTCCTGTTCCACGACAGTCTCGGGAATTTCTTCCTCATAGATCTCTTCCGGACCCAGATCGATCACTTCCGATTTCAGACACTCCTCTGCACCGTGGAGCGCGGCTTTGTAAAGCACCGCGATCACATCCGCCGCATCCGAATTCGAGATCCGCGAATCGGCAATCCGGATATTGGGAGTCGTGATGCTGCCGACACGCAACTTCATCGTCGTCGCCTGCTGAAGACGGTCGTTGAACCCGGTCAGACGCGAGGCTCGCCCGACAATGACGATTCCAGCCGAAAGATCCGACGCATGATAGCCCGCATAGGAAATCTGCTTCTTGATGTTGGCGATGATCTCGCCCGCGCGGTGGCTGACGTGGTTGTTCACTGCGTTATAGTCAATTCCGTTGAGCGGCGCCATGTTTGTCTGCTGACCCGAGGCGTTGCCGTTCTCTCGCTTGATCTCCTCTGCTCGCTCCTCAAGAAACTTGAGCGTCATGATGTCGCGGGTGATATTGCGGGATCCCATCGGAATTGTCACCATGTACTGCAGATGGCCGTTCTTGTAGATCGACACCGCTGTCGTTTCTGCTCCGAAATCGACGAGCATGCACCCCAGCAGCTTCTCCTCGCCCGACAGTACGAGATCGCCCAGTGCGAGATGGCGCACCTCATAGCCTCCGATCTCAAGATGAAGCTTGTCCTTGAACAGGATGTCGATGTTGCGCTTCGACGGCAGACGGCACGTCACAAGATTGGCCGAAAACCGGATGGATTTGCCGACTGTGCCCTTCGGTCGTGCCACGACCGTCTTGTCAACAACATATTCGCGCGTCTCGACCGAATAGAGGTCGCGGTCCGGCAGAGGTGCTTTCGCTGCCTCGATCCGAAGAGCCCTGAGAATATCGTCGGTGATCTCCATCTCTTCGGGAAGATTCCGTTCGACATCGCGGCGCATCGAGCAGCACGAACGGCCCCCGAGCGCTACATAGACGCGCTCGATTTTGCTCGGTGCGACACGGTTCTCGATTTTGCGGATGATGCGTGCCGCAAGCTGAGAGGTCTCTTCGACGTTGCTCACCGCGCCATAGCGCACCCAGTCGAGCATCGGTTCCTCTTCGACGGCCTTGACGGTCAGGATGCCCGAGGAGGAGAATGAGCCCAGAGCCCCTTTGATCTTGGAGCTGCCGATCTCAATGGCGATAATGTTTTTTTCTTCCATCTGGTTTTATCT
>JAIDJZ010000138.1 GCA_029051965.1 Paramuribaculum sp.
AAAGCATGTGACGACGAGCAGGCCGGTGGCAACGGCGGAAGTCAGAGCAAGCCGCTCGACACGTGCCACACGTTTGAGAGCCCCGAGTCCATAGTTGTAGCTGATGATCGGTTGCGCCGACTGAGCAATGGCATTTCCTATCATGAAGGCGAACGGGCAGTAATAGCAAGCTATGCTGAATGCTCCGACTCCATTGTCGCCGAGGTATTTCATGAAAACGAGGTTGCCGGTCATCATCAGTATGCCCATCGTCGCCTCTCCGAGCAATGCGGATATTCCGATCTTACATTGACAGGCGATGTCCCGAAGCGACAGGCGAAGACTTTCCGCCGTGAGTGGAATCCGGATCAGTCTGAGGTCGGACGCCAGGAGAGTCAGATAGATGAGTATCATCATGAATCCGATGAAACAGCTGATGGCTGTCGCCAATGCGGCTCCTCGGATGCCCATGCCGAAGGGAAATATAAAGAGATAGTCGAGCAGGACGTTGACGATCCCGGGAAGTACATTGCACCACATCGCATATTTCGGAGATCCGTCGAGCCGGACAACAAACAGTCCGATAGCTCCCCAAATCTGAAAGAAGCAGGTTATGAAAATCCACGGCATATATTCGAGCGTCAGTGGCAACAACGATTCCGACGATCCGAGGATCATGGCAGTTGTCGCAGGAAATGAGAGTGTCGCCAGAAGAAAGAGTCCGACAATCAGCGAACCGCATACAAGGGCACGCGTTATTGTCCGTCGCGCGGCTGTCACGTTTTTGTCGGAGAGCCGGATCGATGCGATAACGGAGGCACCGACTCCGAGCATCAGTCCGATTCCCATCATCAGCATTGTCGGGGAGATGCAGATGTTGACGGCTGCCAGCGCGTCGCTGCCGCAACCGCGTCCGACGAATATCCCGTCAGTGGCTATCACTGCGCATAGGGCCAGCATTCCGAGGAGTGTCGGGACAAGATAGATGCGGAAAAGCTTTGTTACCGAGCCTTTGGCTAAATCAATGGAAGCGTTTTGCATAGGTTTTGTTCATGAGTTTATAAGACATAAAAATAGCCGGAACAGAATCGTGGTTTTACCCGGTCATCTTATCCAGCACGTTTCATGCCCTCCGATGAGGATTACAAAACCTTGTTGTCTTTAACAGGTCATGGTTAAAAGACGGAATCTTGTTAATCGGCGGTGCAAAGGTACTCATTTATTCATTATAGAGCAAATCATGGAGTAGTTGCTCTTATGATATACGATGGGAGGATCGTTGCAAGTGATATCACAGAGAGGGCTTTCCGGCCTGGATTTCCGGAAAGCCCTCTCTGTGAGTTATTGGGAGGTGTTTGGGGTCTGGGTGTTATTCCATGAACATTCTGACGCGGTTCCAGCGTCCGTCGAGGGCGTCGGGAACGCAGTCGATTTCTTCGGGCTGCTTCATGTCGGCAAACTGCGATTCGCTCCATATGAAGGGACGGTGGCGGATGGGGGCAGTTCCGAATTTCATCCAGAAGGAACATTTCTGTCCGTCGATTGACGGTTTGCGGCTGAGGTTGGCCAGCGTTTCTTTGATGAGGTCTGTCGAGAATGCTTTGGCGTCGACGGAGCCGTCGGGGCGGACACGCGGCATTTCTGTCGTTCCGTAGCCGAGATCCCATCGTCCGTAGATCGAGAGGGGTTCGCGGTCTTCGGTGTAGGTGATGAGTGCTTTTGCGGTCTCGATGTCATTGACGGTTCCGATACGGTCCCACAGCTGGTTGCGTCTCATCGGCCGGAGGTTCATGCTCTGCAGTTCGTAGCCGACATACCAGTAGATTGGCTGATTGATGCCGAAGATGTGTGTCGGTGTTATGAGGTGGTGGTCATAGTCGAGGAAGTTGGGTTTATAGCCGGTCGAGTCTGTCATTGAGATTGTCTTTCCGTCGCAGACGAAAAGGACAGTCCGGTTATAGCTCATTTCGACGAGTCCGATGCGTCCGGTATTGGCGTCGACGAGATGGTAGCCGTTGAGGTAGGTTCCGGTGTTGTCGAGCTTGCAGTAGTCGTAGAATTCCTCGATCGTGCGCGAGAACTGTTCCGCTGCGGCCGAGCGGTAGGTCAGCCAGACGCCGAGAATCTTCGTTTTGTCATAGAGATCGACGTGGGTTGTCTCGTTGAATCCGATACCGTTGCCGTTGAATCCGAAGTCGGTGTTTGAACCGAACTGGCCCTGACAGTTGGCGTTCTGAGTCACGAAGTCGTCGCCGATGCAGTAGGTCACGGCGCAGGACTGAGCCCAGAAGCAGCACCATGAGTTGTGGGTCCAGAAGATGTTGCCGTCGGGCATCATTTTGGTGAATGCGGTGCAGTGGTCGGGTTTGTCTTTTGAGGTTAGTTTCTTAGCGGTTCCGTAGCCCATGACGAGTCCGATCTTGTCGCCGATCGCGTCGAAGAGGTCATATTGCGAATTGATGAATATGACGTCGAGGAAAGTCAGGGGGTCGTTGTCGATTCCGAGTCGGCTCTGTTCGGCGGGGAATGAGGATAGCTGGAGGTCCTCTATTCTGACGTCTTTTCTGGGTTCGGCACCGACGGCGCCTTCATAGATTCCGAGCTGGCGGAACATGAGGCGTATGATTTTCTGAACCATAACATCGTCTTTGCGTGTAATTGCCCAGTCGCACAGGTAGTTGTAGTTCTGGACGAGCGATTCGGCGGCAGCGGTCAGATATTCCGGCT
>JAIDJZ010000139.1 GCA_029051965.1 Paramuribaculum sp.
ATACACGCAGGGCAATATAAGACACGCCCCAATAGCGTAATCACAAGATATGGTGACAGATTCGAGTACGCTTCACCGGAGGAAACACCCGGACTTATGGCAGACTTGGTCGACTGGTACAATACCGCTGAACAGGAGGGAAAACTATCTCCGGTTGAGTTGGCCGCGTTGTTCCGCTACCGGTATATCCGCATCCATCCTTTTGAAGATGGCAACGGACGTATAGCCCGACTGATGGTGAATTATATTCTCACTCGCCACAATTATCCGATGATTGTAGTCCGCAGCCGCAAGAAAAGCGAATATCTCGAAGCACTCCATCAGGCAGATCTCGAAGTAGGTCCTGTGCCGAGCTACGGCGCTCAGGCGGACATCAAGGATATACGTCCATTTCTAAAATATTTCAACGATCTGGTAGCAACAGAGGTGTATAACGATGTATTGTTTGTGAGCGAGAAAAATGAAAATGTCTGGTGGTATGACGGAGAGCGTATAGCATTCCGCACTCCCAACTATGCTAAAATTCTGAACGCTATGCGTACACAACCGACGCTGACACTCGCAGAGATGAAAGAAGAAACCGGCATCCCAACGCAAAATGTTGAATTGGCGGGGTGGTGGCGTCTGTCTGAGCCGAAAGAATAATTGGATATGGATGTCTGACTGTCTGTGGGGTGAATATTGTCATTTCGGGATGATTTATTGAATATCGCACCTTGATAAATCAGCGTAACCTGTAAACCCGCTAATTTTACAGAATAATGTATGCCATGATTTAATGGCATCGGCGATCTCTCTTTGCAAGTGGTGGAAATGTGCTGTCTGAATCATCTGAAGCGAAGCCATGATCGCTTAGCCCATTTGTCCGGAAAGGGACAGCCGATGTGTTCTGAATCGAAATGAGTAATATAGATAACGTGATGAGATACAGTAAATTTTTATCAATAGCAGTGGTGATTGCGCTGCTGTCGTCCTGTGGAGGAGGGGAAAAGGAACAGACTCAGGAGTCTCCTGTCACCCATAATGTATTCACTGTCTATCCGAGCCCGACGGGAATAGAATCAGTTGTTACTTTGCCGGCTACTGTTGAGGAAGGCCGGAGTATCTCGGTCGGATTTAAGACTGGCGGCCAGATAGAGAAGATTTATGTGAATGAAGGCGATCATGTCAAGGCCGGGCAGGTCATAGCAATTCTTGATTCGGAAGATTATGCCCTCGGGGTGTCAGCGCTGCGCGAGAAATATGAAAATCTCAAATCGGAAACCGAGCGGCTGACCAAACTGCATGGTTCCGGCAATTTGAGTGACAACGATTATGAGAAGGCGATCTCCGGATTGCGCCAGTTGGGAATTCAGCTGAAGATTGAAGAGAACAGGCTCAGTTATTGCCGTCTTGCATCACCGGCTTCAGGCATAGTCACAAAGGTGAACTTTGAGAATTCCGAGATGGTTGATGCGGGGACGCCTGTCATAGAGCTTATGGACAATAACAGTCTGGAGGCAATAGTGGACCTTCCTGTCCGGTTCTATGCGGAGCGTAATAATTTCGTCGGATTCGTCGGAGAATCGACTGTGTCTCCTGATAAGACGGTTTCACTTAGCATGCTGAGTCTGACACCGAGAGCCGACAATACTCAGTTATATCGGTTGCGTTTAGGGGTTCCGGGAAATTCCGGTTTTACTCCAGGGATGAATATTAAGGTCCGCATACTCAGTCAGGCCAATAATGAGCGGGGAGTCGAGATTCCGTTGAGCTCAGTGTTTGAAAATGGCGGACGTCGATATGTGTGGGTTGTGAATCCCTCCGATTCCACGATTAAGGCCACTGAAATTACGACAGGAGGCTCTGGTGAAAACGGTGTTGTCAATGTCGTGTCGGGGATTACGGCAAATGATCTTATTATACGTACTGGAGTGCGTCATCTTGTGAATGGCGAAAAAGTGAACATGCTTCAGTCTGAATCTGACACAAATCCCGGGAATCTGCTGTAATGGAAAAGTTAGCTCAGTATTTTGTCAGGCGACCGACTCTTTTCTGGTCGCTTATGATAGGTATCATTTTCTATGGAGTGTTCAGTTATCTTCAGATGCCTAAACTTGAAGATCCCGCTGTTCCGATCAAGCAGGTCAGTGTGATTACTCTCTATCCGGGCGCTGACGCAACATCGGTAGAGCTTGATGTTGCGGTGCCTATTGAGGATGCTCTTCGCACTCTGCCTAATGTCGATAAGATAAAATCGGATGTAACCACCGGGCGAGCCATTATCAGTGTGGAGTTTGTCAAAGAACTTCCGATGTCTGAAATCGAACAGCATTTCGATCTGGTTCGCCGAAAAATAGCGGATGTCTCCATGAAGCTGCCGCAAGGTGCGATGGATCCGATTGTTGTGGATGACATGATGGATGTTTATGGGCTGCTTTATGCTTTCTATGGGGAAGGGTATTCGTCAAAGGAACTTGAGAAATATGCAAAGCTATTGCGACGCGAGTTGCTGACAGTTCCGGGGGTCAAGCGTATAAACATCGGAGGAACTCAGAGTGAGGTGATCAATATCGAGTTCACACCCGAGTTTATCAAGTCCAACGGGATGATTCCGACTCAGCTGATGATGAGCCTGCAAAGTGCGACCGGTGCGGTCGACGCCGGCCGTGTTTGCTCAGGTTCCAGACGGATGACAATGGAAGTCACGGAAGGAATTAAGGATATTGAAGACATAAAGAATCTGCTGTTAAGCACTCCTGACGGCAAACGAGTCAGGGTCGGAGATGTGGCGAAAGTGACACGTGAGTATGCAACTCCGCGCACTAATTCGGTCTATGTCAACAATCAGTCGGCGCTGACAATAGCCATAACTCTGGAAAACACGGCAGTCGTTCCTGATGTGGGAAAAGCTGTCGATGCGAAGCTGGCTGAGGTCATGAAGCGTTTTCCTGTCGGAATGGAGACTGACAAAATTTTCTTCCAGCCGGATAAGGTCGACGACGCAATGGTAAGCTTTATGCTGAATCTGCTTGAGTCGGTACTGATTGTGGTGGTGCTGCTGATGTTTACGATGGGATGGCGATCCGGTGTTATTATCGGATTCGGACTTGTGCTGACGGTGGCTCTGTCGTTTCCTGTATTGTCGGCTGCCGGAACCACGCTGCAGCGCATCTCTCTCGGTGCGTTTATCGTAGCGATGGGTATGCTTGTCGACAACTCGGTTGTTATTATGGACGGTATTCTGAGCGACAGGGCAAAAGGGTTGCCCCAGAGCAAGTATCTGTATAGGATCGGGAACAATACTGCGATGCCCTTGCTTGGTGCAACCATTATCGCGGCCTCTACTTTTTTGCCGATTTACATTACTCCTGGGTCAACCGGAGAGTTTGCGGGCGACCTGTTTGTCGTAATTTGTGTCAGTCTGCTGGCCAGCTGGATTCTTGCCCTGATTCAGGTTCCGTTCTGCTCTAAATTCTGGCTTGGCCCGAAGAAGAAAAGCGAAAAGAATACGGAACTCTATGGAAACGCACTCTACCGCACCATACGTTCGATTCTGCAGTTCATAATCGGACACAGAATAGTGTCGATCGGGTGTGCGATAGCAATTCTTGTGATATCTTTTGTGGGGATGTCTAAAGTCAGGTATGTGTTTTTCCCGGACTTTGACTACAAGCAGTTTGTTGTTGAATGTTATTTCCCTGCGACAGACGATGCGGATCAGGTTGATGAACGGATCCGGCAACTTGCAGACTCTGTGAGCCGAATGGACCGGATTGATCGGGTGATTGTTAGCACCGGAGGTGCGCCTGCGAGATATTGTTTCGTAAGGCCGATGCCGACATCCGGCAATAATTATGCGGAACTCATTGTCGACTGTAAGGACTACAGGACAATGCAGGAGATGAACCACAAGGTAAGGGAAAAACTGCGTGCAATCGCGCCTGACGCGTATATAAGGACTCGTAAGTACAACTTTTCTATCTCTTCGTCACATACGGTTGAGGTTGAGTTTTCCGGACCGGATATCCAGGTGCTGAAGGAGCTGTCACAGAAGGCCGAGAATATCATGCGCGGTAGCAAGTATGTCGACGCTTATTCGGTTCAGAACAACTGGAATGCATCTTCTCCCGGCATTCAGTTTGCATTTTCTCAGGCAGACGCGCAGCGTGCCGGTGTAAGCCGGAGCGATGTCGGCAATGCCCTGCAGGCTGCCACTGACGGATTTGCCATCGGGGTGATAAATGATGGCGACGATATTTTGCCGATACGGCTGACAATGCGCAACAGCGACGGCTCTAATCCAACGCCCCTGACATCCATTCCGGTCTGGTCGACCGTCAATATCAACATAGATCCATCTCAGGTGCAGGGCGTGCTGACTGGTGCTACCGCTCCCGATGAAATTGTCAGCAGTATGGTCCAGACGACACTGTTGGGCAATGTGGTGGACAGTGCGTCTCTTAAATATCGTGATGAATATATCTTCCGATATAATGGACAGCGCACAATTCAGGCAGAAGCAGATCCCGATCCGCTTAATCCCGACGCGACTCCGAAAAGTGTGATTGAAGATATTTCCGAGCAGATCGAGTCAATTCCTTTGCCTCCGGGTTATTCAATGAGATATGTCGGCGAAAACGAAGTCTCCGGCGAAGCGTCGGACAAACTGATCGGGCAAATGCCGATTATTCTCATGATGATTTTCAGTGTGCTGTTGCTGCTATTCAATAATTGGAAAAAGATTTTTGTGATACTTCTCTGCTTCCCGTTTGTGATGTGCGGCATAGTGCCGTTGATGCTGCTTACCGACACTCCGTTTACGTTTATTGCCCAGATCGGCTGTATGGGGCTGATTGGAATGATGGTGAAGAATGCGATCGTTCTGGTTGATGAAATCAATCGTCTTCAGACAGAGGAGCATGTCGAACCCTACAACGCTGTGGTGATGGCCACATTGAGCCGTGTGCGACCTGTCATGCTGGCTTCATTCACCACTATTCTGGGAATGATTCCGTTGCTGACGGATGCGTTGTATGGTTCTTTGGCTGTGACGGTTATCGGCGGTTTGTTTATCGGAACAATCATAACTCTTATGCTTCTTCCGCTGTTTTACTCAATTTTCTTCAAGATAAAAAAAGGATGAAATTATTCAGGATTATAATCTTTGCAGCAACTTTGCTTGTTGCGGAAAGTCTGTCAGCCATTACGCTGAATGTATCGCAGGCGATCGATCTTGCTCTTGAGAACTCAGAGGAATTAGTCTCGGCAAAAAATGCAGTCGAGCAGTCCGGCCTGAACAGGCAGATTGCCAAGACTGGCTATCTGCCCGGTATTTCAGGAAATGTGACCGGAATGTGGAGACTGCCCGATAGCAAAACCGACATGGGTATGTCGCTGCGTATGCGCGGAGTTTATATGGCAGGGATCACACTGGTTCAGCCAATTTTCGCCGGCGGTAAGATCATTGCATCCAATAAGCTCGCCCGCATAGGAGAAACTGTTGCAAAAGAGCAGTTGAGGGAGGTCCGCATAAGAATCACGGCTAACGCTGAAGCATCCTACTGGAGCTATATCGCTGTATTGTCAAAACTTGAAATGATGAACAGCTACCGGGCCCAGATTGATACGGTATACCGCCAGGTGAAGGCGGCATTTGAGGCCGGAATGGCGACCAGAAATGATCTGCTGAGAATTGAGGCCCGTCAAGGGCAGGTCAAGTACCAGCAGGAACAGGTGGCTAGTGGAGCGGATCTCTGCCGAATGGCTTTGTGCGACGCGCTTGGACTACCCCTTGACACGCCTGTTACGGTGGAAGACTCCGAGATTCCTGTCGAACGAGTTTCGGATCTGGAAAGCTACAATCTTGATTCCAGACCAGAGATGCAGTTGCTTCACGCCGACATAGAGGCAAAACGTCAGCAGGTGTGTGTGACAAGAGCGGAGTTTCTTCCTCAAGTCGGCCTGCAAGCCGGCTGGAGCGCACTGGGCAATATAAAACTTGACATGATGCAGCAGGATGCCAATGGGAATTATACTCCGGTGTCCAACAGGATAAACACGAATGGCTGGAATATTATGGTGTCATTGCAGGTCCCGATATTCAACTGGGGCAGAGGCCTGAAACAAGTCAAGCATGCCCGGCTGGAAGTTGATAACGCAAGATTGAATTTCAGCAGGGTGGCCCGTCAGCTTGACTTGCAGGTGCAGCAGGCTATTGCCAATGTGCGTACCGGAGAGGAGCTTATGCGTTCTGCGGAAACATCTCTGAGACAAGCCGAATCCGCCCTTGTGTCAACCACAGAATCCTATCGGCTCGGTCTTGCGACGATAACAGACCTTCTGGACTCGCAGGCTCAGTGGCATACATCACGAAGCAGTCTTATAGAGGCTAAGGCACAGCTTCGCATACATATTGTTGACTATCGTGCCGCGACGGCCCGAATCTGAGAGAGTGTCTGCTTTCAAAGAATATCTCGGATTCCAGGGCTTTCAGATGGCATTCAGGCGGGCCTGACGGTTGTTCGGCTCTATACGTTTTGCGACTGCTTCCGGAGGTGGTTGCGGTATTCCACACCACTCATATTGAAATGCTGTCTGATGTATTTTGAGAATACGGAGCAGTTGGAAAATTCCAGGCAGACAGAGATTTCTTTCATCGAAAGATCTGTATAGCGCAACATTCGTTCAATCTCAAGGTTGAGAATTTCGGTGATCCATTCGCTTGCGGATTTACCGCTTGATTCGCGGCAGATAACCGACAGATATTTAGGGGATATGTTTAATCTGCGGGCGTATTCTTTGACGGAACGAAGAATCCCGTTGTCTTTTGTGACCAATTGGATGAAGTCTTGAAATATGACGTATTTATATCCCTGTGTCTGTCTGATTGCCTCAGCTGAAGGGGTGTTCGGAATCCGTTTGAGAATGTCAAAAAGCAGGCAGCCAACAATGTTTGATACAATAACATCCTGATCGGCAATGTCTTTTTCTTTTGTCTTGAGTTCCAGAATAGAACAATATGCGTCGACCAGGCTTAACATAAGACTGTCAAAACGGATTCTGACAAAGGGGGTCTTCAGATTGGAAAATTTTGTGAAATAGCCTTTCTTTGCCGAATGCTTGGCCACTACATCCGGTGAAAGACAGAGCACTTTGTACCGAAAATCCGGTGAAGCCTTTCCGGGTTGTAGTATAGTGCCTGGCAAACAGATCAATGCATCGCCTGGTTTGATGTCAAAAGTGGAATTAGGATTACTCAGTGTCAGACCGCCATTCAGACAGATGAGAATTATCACCATTTTAATCTCATAGATGCCTGCCAGTGGAGGAAATGACGCATTTCCCTCGATGAGAGATATGCCACAGTCTTTATAAATCACGTCCCAGCTGGCAGTGGTCAGCTCCTCCCATAGGAGCGGCGTTAGCTGTATGTTGGAGTCTGTCATGGATTATTCGTCTTTAACCTATAAAGTTAGCGCTGGTAAGGAGATGAAGCAATGTCGATATTTCTCCATTTGTTGTTTTTTAAACTCAGACATTCTCTAAAAACTCTAAAAAACACCCCAAAAGTCAGGCAAGAAACTTTTGGGGCACTTTTTATCTTTAGTGGTGTAATCTTTTTCGGAGAAGGGATGGGCCGGTCAGACAGAGCGGGCGAAGTCGATCATGTGGAGGGCGGCTTCAGCGGCCTCGCGCCCTTTGTGGCCGTGGCAACCTCCGATGCGTTCGATGGCCTGCTGCTCGTTTTCAACGGTGAGCAGTCCGAATATCACCGGAGTGTCACAGTCGGCGTTGAGGGCAGTCACTCCCTGAGTGACGCTCTGGCAGACATAGTCGAAGTGGGGGGTGTCGCCGCGGATGACGCATCCGAAGACGATCACTGCGTCATAGGCCGATGCTTCGATCATGTGGGAGGCGGCAAATGTCAGTTCGACCGCACCGGGAACGTAGAAAACATCAATATCGCTGTCTGTAAGGCCTTGTTCGTGGAGAACGTCAAGGGCTCCGTCGCGCAGGGCGTAGGTTATTTCCGAATTCCATGAGGCGACTGCGATTCCTATGCGGACGTTGTCGAGTTTGGGGAGGTTCAGTCTGGGTGCGTTGGTTGACATATGTCGAAATGGGTTTAGTGTTGGTTTTTACGAACGTGGAAATAGTTTGTGCCAGACGTTGAAGATGTCGAGAGCCGGATTTTTGGCGGCAACAAGTATGTCGACAATGCGGCGGTGTTCTTCGTCGGCGTTGAGTTTCGAGGCTTTGTAGAGCATCGTGTTGAGGAGATGAATTCCTTTTTCGCGGGTGCTTTTTAGCGAGAGCAGAGCCTGTCCGAGGTCGATCGACAGCTGGAGCTGTAGGAGGGTCATCTCGGGTGATATTTTGGTCAGGTATTTGAGCGCGCGGGTAAAATACTGCACGGCTTCGCGCTGGCGGTTCATTTTGACCAGTGTGCGGCCTTCTGTTGCGAGCGATTCGATGAGTCGCATGCCGGCGTCCTCGATTCCTTCGTTGACCATCTGCATGTAGGTGGTTGTGTCGGCTTGATACTGCGCGAGGGTATTGGCTTGTTTTACTCTCGATTTGTAGACCGAGGTCGATGCGTTGAGGGCGAGCAGATGGGCGGCTCCGTAGCGGTCGGCGTTCTGCCGGGCGAGACGTCCGAAGAGTTTCATCGATTTCTCGATTTCGCGTTCGGCCTGTTTGTTTTCGTCGCGCGAGCTGTGGATGAATGAAATGTCATAGAGCAGCGCGGCAAGGATCTCAAGAAACGGTTCGTCTTTGCGCTTGGGACTTTGCGACAGCAGGTTGAGGGCGGTCGCAGCGGTCAGGAGGGCGTCGGAAGTGAGCTCGGCGTGGATGTAGAGCGCTGTGAGGATCTGCATCAGGGCCGCGTGGATGTTAAGGAGCGATTCGCTTTCTTCGCCCATGCGGGTGACAACGGTGTCGAACTCCCGGATCAGTTCGATAGCGCGGTCGGTGCGCCCTTCGGTCACGAGGGTGTAGGCGGCAGTGCGCAGGAAGTCATAGATCGTGTTGAAGGGAAGCCCGTCGAGGGTGTGGCGCAGTTCGGTCGGGTTGATTGATCCGCGCAGTATGTCGGGGCTTACGGCCGCGATGTCGCTTGCGGGCAGGAATATTGGGTCGAGTGACAGCTGATTCATAGAGCCTGAGTGTTTGCAGGATTTGGGAGGCTCAGCGGCGCGATTTTGTCCCGAGATAGCCTCCGTGATGGCGTTTTGCGTAGTCGGCACGTGTGAAGCCTGTCTCATTCATTACGTTGACAACCAGAATGTCGCCGATGACGGTCATCATCGTTGTCGACGTGGTCGGGGTCAGTCCGAGGGGACAGACTTCCGGGGCTGCCGCAGTCACGAGCGATGCATCGGCCAGTTTCGCGAGGGGGCTTTCGGCATTGCCTGAGATGACGATCAGCGGAATGTCGGCATAGAGGTTGCGGGCCAGCTCGACGAGGTCGATTATTTCGCGTGTGCGGCCGGAATTGGACACGAGCAGCATGACGTCGTTGGGCTGAAGCACGCCGAGGTCACCGTGCTGGGCTTCGGAGGGGTGGAGGTTGACGGCTGGTATGCCGGTCGACGAGAATGTGGTTGCGATGTTCAGAGCAATCTGGCCGGCTTTGCCCATTCCGGAAGTGACGAGCTTGCCTCCACGTCCGGCGACATGTTCGACGATCAGTTGGACTGCTTTGTCATATCCTTCGGTGTAGGGTATTTCTGCTATTGCTTTACTTTCAGCGGCCAGAATGGCTTGCATTGATTCGCGTAGGTTCATTGCGTAGAGGCTATGGAGAATGATGGGGGATGATGATGCGCGACAATGCCGGCTGTCCTTCCCGGAGGAGGCAGCGACGGCGTCATTTTGCATTGCAAAATTACAATTTTATCGCCGATTATGCAAGTTGGCGCAGATCTCCTTAGAAACCGGCTCTTAGCGCGACAGTGTTCCGTCGTCGGCGATTTTCAGGGGAGAGCCGGGGAAATCTTCTTCCGAGAGTTTCCTGATCAGCTTGGCTGCGGAATTGTTTTTGTCGAATCGCGGGCCGATGCCGCGGTGCTGGATCAGGGAGTGGATCCTGCCGCTGAGAAACTCGCCGTTGCTGCTGACGACGACTTCGGCAATCGGAGCATAGCCTGTCGCTCCGGCGATCCCCATGCGGTAGGGGGTGCAGAAGTTTCCGAGCGAGTAGAAGATTATGCGGTCTTTGTAGAGTTCGGCTGCGCGCGGGACGTGCGGACCGTGGCCGAAGACAATGTCTGCGCCGAGGTCGATCGCCGTGTGGGCGAAGCGTTCGACATTGCCGCGGTTTTCGCCGAGATAGGTCTCTGCTTTGTGGGGAACGTGGAGATAGGACGTTCCCTCTGCTCCGCCATGAAACGAGACGACAACCAGATCGGCGCGTGAGCGCAGATCTTCGATCACTCGTTTGAGCTCGGCAAGGTTGTTGACATCGAGGTTGTTGCCGCCATGTCCGAACTGTGTTACGCCGATTTTCAGACCTTTGCGCTCGATTATTGCGGTCTCGCAGCTGTCTTTGAGTCCGACAACGGGAAGATTGGCGTTGCGCAGAGTGCGCATTGTCGAAGTGCGTCCCGGATGTCCGAAGTCGTTGATATGGTTGTTGGCTATGCCGACAAAGTCGAAACCTGCGTCGATGAGATTGCTGACATATTTAGTCGGCATGCGGAACACGAAATATGTTTTCGGATTGCGCATCGGGCGGCGTCGTCCGGGGCCGTCAAGAAAACTGCCTTCGAGGTTTCCGCCGGCAATGTCGACCCGTTCGGTGACCGTGCGGGCATCGTCGAAGAGATTCGCGCCGTCGTTGGCCGGGAGTGCGGAGCCGTGGATCGAGTCCGGATAGGTTGTGCCCATCATTATGTCGCCCATGAAAGCGAACGAGAGGGTGACGGTGTCGCTGACTGCGACGTTCACTGTCGTGTCGGGCATCGCAGCCGAATCGGCCGGACTCTGTTCCGGAGCGGAGGTTCCGCGTCCGCCGCAACCGGTCAGGGCGGACAGAAGACACATTGTCGGAAGGCCGACGGTCCTGAAAAAAGATGTAGGTGTCATAAGTAAGTGTTCAAATTTAAACGATAGTAAGTGAACGAAAATCTTTTATACAATCTGCTGCTTCTTTTCTGCCGC
>JAIDJZ010000014.1 GCA_029051965.1 Paramuribaculum sp.
GTCAGTTTCTGGAGCTCCCGGTCGAATACTTTGCGGATTTCTTCGCTGAGGTTGAGGTCGTCAGCGCGGTTCTGGAAGCCTGTCACGTCATCGTCGTTGTCGCCGTAGAGTTCCTGGCGGATGGTTTCCATCTGCTGCTGGAGGTAGACCTGGCGCTGGTTTTCAGTCATGCTTGCGCGAGTCCGTTCGCTGATGTCCTCACGGATCGAGAGGAGCATTTCCTGCTCTTTCAGGAGTTTGAGGAGCGCTTGTCCGCGCATGGATGTCAGCGACTGTTTCAGCAGGGATATTTTCATCTGTGTGGCAAACGGAATGTGGGTTGCCACCATATTGATGATGAGTGTCGGGTCGTTGATGTTTTCAAGGCTGACGGCAAGTTCCTGGGCGGCTCCCTCTGCGCTGCGGAACAGCGAGAGGGCACTCTGTTTGACCATGTCGCCGGTTACGCTCAGTTTGGTTTCGTCCTCTTCCGGGTCGCTGGGCAGGATTTGCGCACAGACAGAGTCGGGTGTTGTCCCGGGCGCGGAAGCGTAGACCCTCTCTCCTGAATGAAGAATGGCCGTGTGGTTTGCGTCAGGTAACTCGAATACTTTTATTACGTGGGCAAGTACGCCGGTGTTGTATATTTCAGAAGGGAGCTTTGGCTGCTCTGTGTGGGGGTTGCGCTGGCAGAAAACGCCGATGACGCTATGATTTTTTTCTGCTTCACGGGCAATGTTCAGTGACGATGCCCGTCCGAGAACGATGGGGAAAGTTACATCAGGGAACATCACAAAGTCCCTGGTCGGAAGAATTGGAAGATTATTCGGGTCGAAATCCCAGTTACGTGGGCGGGATTCGCTTATGTCGATATGTCCGAGCGACACGATAGGCTTTTCTTTCATTCTTTTTGGTTACACGCGGTTAGAAAAATGCTGGAGCCTCGGCAGAGGTCATAGCTGTCTCGTATTATATATTAAAGAGGATAACATAAACATACGAGAGAGTGGTCGGTCCAGTCAGAAGGCTCTTCGAATCAGAATGGGGTTCCGAATGGATAGCAGATGAGTTACTGCAAAAACGATGCCAAAGTTACGAATTTTAGCGCAATTGGCCAAGATGACGCTCTTCCCGGACGGCCGGATGTCTTGGCTTCGAAGGGATTCAGTAGGCGTATTCACCTCAATGGAATGGCGGACGTTCTAAAAAACAATGTTTTACAACATATGAAATAATTGTGGACGAATGGAACTTATTTACTATTTTGCGGTCGATTTCCGGTAGCGATTAGTGTCCGGAATCTCAATGAACTCTAATATTCACTTGTAAAAATTTGATAGCATGAAAGTTTATCAAACCAACGAGATTAAAAACATTGCCCTGCTCGGAAGCAAGGGATCTGGTAAAACCACACTCGCCGAGGCTATGCTTTTCGAGTGTGGAGTTATAAAACGTCGTGGCACCGTCGAGGCAAAAAATACAGTCAGTGACTATTTCCCTGTTGAAAAAGAATATGGCTATTCGGTTTTTTCAACGGTGTTTTATGCTGAATTCCTTAATAAAAAACTCAATGTCATTGACTGTCCGGGCGGCGATGACTTTGTCGGAAGCGCAATCACAGCTCTTAATGTAACAGATACAGCGGTGATCGTCATCAATTCCCAGTATGGGGTTGAGGTTGGCACGCACAATATTTTCCGCACAGTCGGTAAGGTTAAGAAACCTGTCATTTTTGCTCTGAATCAGCTTGACGGCGAAAAGGCAGATTTCGAAAATGTCGTGGAGCAGATGAAGGAAGTTTATGGCAACAAGATTGTTCTTGTCCAGTATCCTCTCGCTACGGGAGCCGGCTTTAATTCAATGATCGATGTGCTTCTGATGAAAAAGTATTCGTGGGGACCCGATGGC
>JAIDJZ010000140.1 GCA_029051965.1 Paramuribaculum sp.
GTTTACGATGACCCTCGCTGCGAGTTTCCCGGAGGCAACGGAAAACTCAAAGACTGGCTTGACGAAAACATACGTATTCCCGAAGGTTTCAAAGGTAGCGAACGGGTATTGGTGAAATTCACCGTTCATCCTGACGGCTCAATCAGCGACCCGACGATTTTTAGGCATCCAAGCAAAAACAAAGCTGTCAACCAAGAGGCCTTAAGGCTTGTGAATGCGCTGCCCAAATTCCGTGTTAAATACTATACTCCACAAAAGAAACACTTCCATTTTACCCTTCCGCTAACATTCAAAGAGCCGGGCGCGAGAATTATAAGAGGCGATAACTCATCCGGAAAATCCTCTCAATAAAGTCTGAAATTATATTAAGAGCCGGTTCCCCAATATTTGTTAACGCTGGGGAACCGGCTCTTATACAGCTTCTAAGAAAAAACGTCGATCGCGTCAATCCGCTCTGCTGAAATCCCGTCGGACAGCATTGCCAAAATAGCTGTGATCAGATTTTTTGCGGACATTACCATCATCAGATCCTTGACATCCCTCGATCTCTCCATGTCACAAATCACTCCATGGAAAATCCTGATGACATCCAGAATCCGCTCTGACAGTCCGGAATCCCTAAGCAGCGCGAACAGATAGATCATTCCCGTTGCCAGATCGGTTTTCTGTGGGAAGCGGGCTTCGTATGCTTCAGCTACATCACCGTATCTTCCGAAACGATAGTCATGCAGCAGCATGAACGGAAACAGGTCATCATCGACAGCAACGCCCGATTTCTTAACGGCCTCCATCATCCCATCGAGTATCACACCACTGAAGTAAGTGCGCGCACGGTCAATCCATGCCGTAACCATGCCCGGATCCTGTTCTTTCAGAAGACCGACAAGCCGCTCCCCCATCTTTTTAGGAAGAACGCCATCTTTAAGCGACAGCAACAGCACAAACGCATCGAGCGGATTGACACAATCTTCAAGATATGCCTCCATGCATTCATAGGCCTCGTCATTTCTTTCGAGACTGATGAGAGCTCCGGCCTTCAGATAAAGTGCGTCGGTCTTATACTCTCCGAGCTCTATGAGGCGGTCGGAAATCTCTAGAACCCGATCGGTCTGCGAATCTGTTTTTATCAGCATGTCGCCCAGAAGTAGAAGAGCACGCGATGAATCGGGATCAATCGCAAGAGCATAGTCCAACGCGCTCATGCATTCTTTCGGATCGTTCAGACGACTGATGTAGATGTCCGCCAACCTCACCCAATGGTCAACACAGAACGGCTCGAGCGTCGTCAGCTCCTGAAGTGCGACAACAGCATCCTCATAAAGCGCGCTGTCATAGAGCGTATTCGACAGGTCTGCAAGAAAATCGGCCTGATAACGGAAGAACGGAAGCAGAGAGGGAAGCAACTCAACAAGATTATGCAGCGAGTCCACACCGAGAGCAAGGTCAATGACACTGATCGCACCATACCCCTCGACACTGCCTTTACGCACACCGGCAAAAAGCTTCTCATAGCCCTCGCGCCAGCGCGATTTGTCCCACTCCATCTGAACCTTTATCAGCCGCGAGACAAACGAGCCCTCAGGGATGCGGCGAAGTATGTTCCTGACACCCTGATATTCTCCAAGCTGAAGCAGCCTGATCGCCTTGCGTTCGAGCATGTCGGGGTTGTCCGGATCGCTCGCAAGCAAAGCAGCCATCACTTCAGAAGTCACATACTCGTCTGACTGATCGAAAGCATAGTCATAGACATCGACAAGACTGTCGGAATCGATCGTGTCGATCCGTTCGCCACGCTCAAGCAGCGCGAGCACCTCGTTATAGAGTATTTCAATATCGTCGTAGTTGCTTTCCGCCATAGGTTACCTTTATAATAAGAAATCCACCCTCCCGCATTGACTGCCGGAGGGTGAATCTGACTGATCAGTAAAATTATTTATTCTTTTCCTTCTCCCAGCTATCCTTGAGAGCTATCGTCCGGTTGAATACCAATGAACCGGGAGCAGAGGTCTTGTCGGGAGTGAAATATCCGATTCGCTGGAACTGGAAGTGAGTCCCGGGCTCTGCATGCTGAGCGATATAAGGCTCGAGCTTGATGCCTTCCTGAATTTTCAGAGAGTCCGGATTCAGCATCTCACGGAAGTCTCGTTCGGTCTCGGCAGCAGGATTCTCTACATTAAAG
>JAIDJZ010000141.1 GCA_029051965.1 Paramuribaculum sp.
AGCTACGGCTACGCTCCTTCATCACAAGACAAAAATCACTCAGAGATATGCGACCCCAGCATTAACAAATATTGGGAAACCGGCTCTAAGAGCCACCGTTTCAATCTCTCCCGTCACTTTCATTTCGGTGCGTCAGAATCCGCGGATTCTGACGCACCGAAATGTTTTTATGTCTGTTTCCGCCAACAGGCATCCGGTCATTTTTCCATTGTTCTTAAGAATTTAATTTACAGATGAATTATTTTTAAGAAAAAATCACACTATTTTGGCATTTATTATATATCTTTGCTGTGATTAATCAAAAAATGCCGGCATCGGCATCTAATCCAGAAACAAACCAATCAGTAAAGCAACCCAACAAAATTCCACAAACTATCATGACATTCAAGTCAATTCTCGCGACTGCATTCATGTCGTTATGCCTGGTCGCCTGCTCTGAAACAAACGACGAACCGGAACTGCCGGAACAGCCCACTCCCGGAAAACCTGTCGAGACGACAATCACCATCACCTCCGAAACGCTCGAAATCTCTGTCGGAGAATCGACTCCAATCGAATATACTGTTGAACCGGACACCGCAACCGTCAGATGGGAATCGTCCGACACGAGTATCGCAACCGTCGACGAACAAGGAGTCGTGACCGGAATTGCCGGCGGTTCTGTCACCGTGACCGCCTATGCCGCTTCGACATCGGCCTCTGTCGCCGTCAAGGTTGTACTCGAACCAAAAGTCGGAGACTATTTCTATTCCGACGGAACTTTCTCCTCAACAATCGACGCAGAAAAGACTATCATCGGAGTAATCTTCTGGACCGGCGACCCGACAGCCGACGACGCAGCTCTGCGCCGCGAGCACCCCGAATGCTGCAACGGCCTCGTGGTTGCAGCCTTTCCAAGCATGACACCGACTCCCTGGCAAAGCAATGCCTCATCCTACGGCTCGACAACCGGCCCCTGGGTTGAAGCCAACCTGGCGGGACGCTACATCTCGCCGGTTTCTTCATGGGGACGGGACACCCGACGCAACTACATTTCGGGATATAACAACACATGCGCCCTCGAACTCTTCAATGCCGATCCCGCAAACGCAGCGTGGACTATCACCGCAATCAGCAGAGTGCAGCAGTTCCGTGAAACCACCCCGGCTCCGGCCTCGACAAGCGGATGGTTTCTGCCCGGCGCAAAAGAACTCACCCTGCTCATAAACAGCGAACATGACGGCGACGTGTTTGACTTCAATGATGTGGCCGCAGACAAAGCCGGACTCAACAAAGCCGTCATCAACAAAGTGCTCGAAACAATCGAAGGCGCAGAACAGATCGGATCGAAAAAATGGGCCTATGACTTCTGGTCAAGCAATGACTGGGAAGCAGCCCAGACCTATTTCGTTTCATCGTTCGACGGCACTGTAATGTGTACTGAAAAACAGAACTCATACAATCAGCTCGTCAGATGCGTACTCGCATTCTGACAGCAAGACCCAATAATCGATCATTTTTCACTTTTTTAATCAACATTTTTTCATGAAAACAAAACTATTGTCATTTGCGGTTCTCGCACTGGCTTCGGTCGGACTCTGCGCCTGCTCCGAAGACGGGCCGAACGAACCGGTCATCCCGACAACCATCGAACTCTCTCAATCTGAAATAAAACTGACTGCCGGTCAGACCGCTCAGGTTACCGCTACCGTCGAAAACGCTGCCGACGACAGCCTCATCGAATGGGAAAGCGCAGACGAGACCGTTGCTACCGTTGACCAGAACGGCGAGATCACCGCAGTCAACCCCGGAACTACAACGATCACGGCAAAATGCAACGATGCAAGCGCAAGCTGCGAGGTCACCGTAGTTCCTCCGACCACTATCGCACTCTCCCAGAATGAATTGACACTTAAGATCGACGAGACAGCCCAACTGACCGCTACGGCTGAAAACGCCGACAATAATCCGGTCGAATGGACAAGCTCTGACGAGACAATCGCAACTGTCGACGCAACCGGACTTGTCTCGGCTCTGGCTGCCGGCCAAGCAACCATCACGGCTGCATGCAACGGAGCGACAGCAACCTGCGAAGTGACCGTCGAAGCTCCCGCAGCCGCACCGAATATCGGCGACTACTTCTATTCCGACGGAACATGGTCGCCCGAAATCAACAATGCGAAAACAATCATCGGTGTTGTTTTCTGGACCGGCGATCCCACTGCTCAAGACGCCAAACTGCGCGCCGACCATCCCGAATGCACCCACGGACTCGTCATCGGACTCGACGAAGCCCAGGTTGCATGGCAGCCTGCCTATGAATCAATCTCCTACACTGTCAGCGAATGGGTGGAAGCCAACACCACCGGCCTCGCACTGCCGCGCAGCGGATATGCCGACAATGATCCCCTGCAGAACATCATAGGCTACAACAACACGAAAGCAATCGAAGCCTTCAATGAAGCTGACGAAAACAGCAACTGCCGCGTCAGCCCGATTGAATGGACTGTCTCCTATCGCAGCAAAGTCCCCGCACCCAATTCAACAAGCGACTGGTACTTACCTTCGCCCAAGGAACTCTCTCTGCTCTGCGCCGGCGAAATGGAGGGCACAATCTATATAAAGAAACCGATCATGACCAACGCCAAGCTTATCAACTCCAAGTTCAAGGCAATCGAAAAGACCGAGATGGACGGCGTCACCTACTGGTCAAGCACCGAGAGCTACTCGGCTACCACCGCAATTCTCAACGAAACAGCGTGGAACTATTATTTCGCAGAACTCAACCGACCGCTTTCGTGGAGCATGAAAGCATGGGACGAATACGCACGCGTACGCTGCATACTCGCCTTCTGATCTGACAAAACCAGCTGATTTGCAAACAATAACGAGGAGCGCACATGGGCCACACCGCCCTGGCGCCCTCGTTTTTTATTGAAATTGGGGTCAAATCGTTAACGAATGTTATAGAATCAACCATTCCGCTCGGTTTACTTTTGCAACATTTCTGCACACCCAAAAACCGCAATGTGCAAGAATAATTTACAGACGAAGTCAATTTGTTAACCGATCTTAATTTTTGTAACACAAACAGCGCAAAACGCGCCATTTTTTAACATTATGTCGCATCTGCTAATAAACCTTTAACCCGCTATTGAAAAGTTTAAAAACGTCAATTATGACGCTATCAGCACTTTACAATTTGCACACGCCGATTTTTATGCCTAATTTTGCAACGTCAAACAAAAAAACTATCACCTCTCCAATCAATAGTTTTTAATAAATCAAGCAACCAATGACACTTCGCAAAATAGTAATTTCAACTCTCCTCTGTGGCATTTTGTCACCTCTTACATCCTCAGCAAAATCTCTTCCTAAAGAACACCTCAACATCGCCCGTCAGGAAACACAGCTCTCAGCGGCCGATCCTTCGAACTCTTTTATCGCGATGGCAACTGCCCAGACCCGCGAAAACACCCCCTTCGCCCAGATGCCGGACATTCTCACTGAAGAAGCCACAATCGCCGACGCTTCAGCCTCGAAGATCATCAACTACGCGTCACGTTTTCTCGGCACACGCTACGTTCTCGGCGCAATGGGCCCCTCGGCATTCGATTGCTCAGGATTCGTCGGATATGTCTATCGCAACTTCGGCATCACACTCGACCGCACCTCGCGCCAGCAGTATCTCCAGGGTGAGAAAGTAAGCCTCGGCAACCTGCGCCCGGGCGACCTGCTCTTCTTCAGCTCACGAAGCAGCGGACGCGGCAACGTCGGCCATGTCGCAATGGTCACCGAAGTGAATCCCGACGGCTCATGCAAATTCATCCACGCCTCATCAGGCAAAGGACGTGTGACCTACCAGAACTTCCCCGACAACGGCTACTATCAGCGCAACTTCGTCGGAGCACGCCGAATCCTCGGCACAAGTCTGGCACAAAACTCAACACTGGCACAGAACAAGCAATAAGAAATAGTGATTTAGGAATATATTACACATCCCAGACATCGGTCGGAATCCGCGAGGACTCCGACCGATATTCTTTTTGCGGACTACTGACGAAACGTCATGCGCAGATTTTATTTGGTTTTAGAAACTGTGCCGGTCACGGATGTTTCATCTCACGAAAAAATGTCGTAACTTTGTATGTTATGGAAAAACCGAAAAACATCTCTCCCCGCCACACCGGCAACAATATAACAGTCAAGGGGGCGCGGGTCAACAATCTTAAGAATGTCGACGTAGAGATTCCCCGCAACAGGCTTGTCGTCATCACGGGACTGTCCGGTTCCGGCAAATCGTCACTGGCCTTCGACACCCTCTATGCCGAAGGGCAGCGCCGCTATGTGGAAAGCCTAAGTGCCTACGCACGCCAGTTCATGGGCAAAATGGCAAAACCGGAATGCGATTTCATCCGCGGTCTGCCGCCGGCGATCGCCATAGAACAGAAAGTCAACACCCGCAATCCGCGAAGCACCGTCGGCACCTCTACGGAAATCTACGATTATCTGAGGCTTCTCTTCGCCCGCGTCGGCCACACGTCCTCTCCTGTCAGCGGCGAAGAGGTCAGAAAGCAATCGGCCGAAGACCTCGTCAATGCCGCGGCCTCACTGCCGGAGTCGACCAGGATCGCAGTCGGAGCGCCTATCGAAATACCGGAGGGACGCACTCCGGAGCAGCATCTTGATATTCTTCTTAAAGAAGGCTACTCGCGGCTCATCACCCCAGACAACAGCTTCATAGCCATCACCGATATCACCGACAAAGCCGACAGCATCGCTTCGGGACATCTTCTATTGATCGACCGACTGACCGCTCCGACCACTCCCGACGAAATAAACCGTCTGACAGACTCAGCCGAAACAGCCTTTTTTGAAGGCCACAACAAGGCATGGCTGCTCAGCTGGGAGGACGGCACCGTGCGCCGCCGCGAATTCACGACGGCCTTCGAAGCCGACGGCATCACATTTGTCGAGCCGACCGAACAGATGTTCAACTTCAACAACCCGTTCGGAGCGTGTCCGCGCTGCGAAGGCTTCGGCAAAACGGTCGGAATTGACGAAAAACTCGTTGTGCCCGACACATCGCTCTCGGTCTATGAAGATGCCGTTGTCTGCTGGCGCGGCGAAAAGATGAGCGAATGGAAACGCGCCTTCATAGCAGCCGCATCCCACGTAGGATTCCCGGTCCACAGAGCCTATGGCGATCTGACCGACGCTCAGAAACGCCAGCTGTGGCACGGTATTCCCGGCTGCTCCGGCATCGACGGATTCTTTAAGATGGTCGAAGAAAACCAGTATAAGATCCAGTATCGCGTCATGATGGCGCGCTACCGCGGCAAGACCGAGTGTCCGGTCTGCCACGGGACACGACTGCGTCCTGACGCCCAATATGTGAAAGTCGCCGGAATGACAATCACCGAGATGGTCAGCATGCCGGTCAGCAGTCTGCTCGAAGTGTTTTGCTCGCTCGAACTCAACGAAACCGATGCGGCGATCGCACGGCGACTGCTCGTTGAGATACGCAACCGTCTGACTTTCCTTTCTGAGGTCGGCTTAGGCTATCTGACACTCGACCGGCTATCGTCGACACTCTCCGGCGGCGAAAGCCAGCGCATCAACCTTGCGACATCACTCGGCAGCAGCCTGATGGGATCGATCTACATTCTTGACGAGCCCTCGATCGGCCTTCACTCCCGCGACACCCAACGTCTCATAAACGTGCTACGCAAACTGCAGCAGACCGGCAATACGGTTGTTGTCGTCGAACACGATGAAGAGATCATGCGGGCATGTGACTACATCATCGACGTCGGACCGAAAGCCGGATCGCTCGGCGGTGAAATAATCTATCAGGGGCCTGTCGACGGACTGTCGGCGGCAACCGAGAGTCTGACGGTGCGCTATCTGACGGGCGATCTGGAGATTCCGGTGCCACGCAAACGGCGCACATGGCGCGACTACATAGAGGTGGTCGGCGCCCGCGAACACAACCTGAAAGACATCACCGTCAGATTTCCCCTTCAGGTCATGACGGTCGTGACCGGAGTCAGCGGCTCGGGAAAATCGACTCTCGTGCGCGACATTCTTTACCGTGCCATCATTCGCCATCTCGGCGAGGGCGGAGAGGCTCCGGGACAGTTCACCCGTCTCGACGGATGTCTCAGCCGCATACGCGCAGTCGAATTCGTCGATCAGAACCCGATAGGCCGCTCTTCGAGGTCGAATCCGGCCACCTATCTGAAAGCCTACGACGAGATCCGCCGTCTCTTCGCTGACCAGCAGGGCGCCAAACAGATGGGGTTCGGCCCGGGCTTCTTCTCTTTCAACACCGAAGGCGGACGCTGCGAGGCCTGCAAGGGCGAAGGATTCCTGACGATCGAGATGCAGTTCATGGCCGACATCACTATCCCATGTGAGGAATGCGGCGGAAAACGCT
>JAIDJZ010000142.1 GCA_029051965.1 Paramuribaculum sp.
CTTCCTCCCACCCCTCCGCGCCATACCCTCCTAAGCGCCGCCGTATGCGCCCCAAAAGCCCCGTCCACAAACGAACGAGGCTAAAAATACGGCAAAGCGTACCTTGACATACTGTTTTCTTTTTTCTAAACACTCTCTTAATGCGTGTTAAATTAAAATAACATATAAACTTTACAGGGCATCGGTTCGGTTTTTATGACGAAGTTTTACTAACTTTGCACAAAATCCGGTAAATCTCAATTACTTCAACATGAAACATCTCGACACCCTTTTAGCAGAAAAACTTCTTAAAATCAGCGCTATCAAGCTTCAACCCGAACATCCTTTCACTTGGGCATCGGGATGGAACTCTCCGATCTACACTGACAACCGAAAAACGCTCTCTTATCCCGACGTACGCAGCTTCATCAAAGTTGAAATGTGTCGTGTGATCATGGAGAATTTCGACGCTCCTGACGCGATTGCCGGTGTTGCTACCGGTGCCATCGCTATGGGTGCCCTTGTTGCCGACACAATGGGCCTTCCTTATGTTTATGTGCGCTCGACTCCGAAAGATCATGGTCTGGAAAATCTTATCGAAGGTAATCTGAAGCCGGGTCAGCGGGTTGTCGTGATCGAAGACCTCATCTCGACTGGCGGTAGCTCTCTCAAGGCTGTTGAAGCTATCCGTGCTGCTGGTTGCGAAGTTGTCGGAATGGCGGCAATCTTCACATACGAATTCCCCATTGCGGTAAAACGTTTCAAGGATGCCAACGTTGAAGTCTGTGCATTGTCAAACTATAACTCAATGCTTGAAGCGGCTCTTAAAGCGGACTATATCCAGTCCGACGACCTTGAAACGCTTCGCGAATGGCGTCGTGATCCCGCGAACTGGACTGCAAAGAAATAACAGATCCAAATTTCAGATTAGATCTCTAAACATAAGTAAGTGTTCAAATTTAATTTAATACAATAAGCTCGCATATTGTATAAAAGATTTTCGTTCACTTACTATCGTTTAAATTTGAACACTTACC
>JAIDJZ010000143.1 GCA_029051965.1 Paramuribaculum sp.
GGGAGCGGACTGGCGTCCGTGACCGATCCCGAATCCGGCTCGCGACGACCCAGATGAGCCGTTATCACGGACCGCCCTAAGACGCAGATGAGCCATCATCACAAACCGCCCTAAGCGGACCGACAATAAACAACGCTCCCCGAACATATGCCTGCCAACATACCTTCGGGGAGCTCCACTTCAAACGAAGTGTCTATCGCTACTTGCTTTCATCGAGCACAAGCTTCATCGGGAGCGCGTCACCCCCGTGCGTTATATTGAAGTCACGCGTACTGTAGGCCGGGGTAAATCCGACAGGGAAACTATACGGAGTAAAGTTCATGTCGAAATAATTACAGTCCCAGCACATATTGCTGCCGTCCGGAGTATTCGCCCAGTACAACGCTCCCGGCGATGCCGGCATATTGTAGGGGATCGGGCGGAAACTGTTGCCTGCTCCCGTCAGCGGAGTGAGCACACTTGAATAGCGAAGTTGACCGAATTGAGCGTAACTATTTTGTGTATATCCCGTTATCGTTCGACGGCCCACACCACGAGCACCGACAGGGAAGAACAGCTGATGTGCGTTCTTCGTGTTGAACACGAGAACTCCGCGCATTCCTCGTGAAGTACTCCTTGTCGTGCCCATTCCGTTATCGTCACCGTCATTGTCGTAATCCTCGAATCCGTAGGCGTCGTCGACCTTAGTGGCAACCTCGGTCGCACCGTCGCCGTACAGCACTCCGATACCATAATCCGCATTTCGCTGAAGTGTTGTATATTCAGCCATTGTCGGCACTCGGTAATGGCGCGTCTCCGTCTTCCCGTCTATATCGAAATCGACCCTGAAACGCCCCCAGGCATATGTCTCCTGAGCCGACCCGGCCGGGAACGGAGCCCTCGTCCAGCCACCGTAATTGTCCGAATACGGATAGCCCTGCATATCCTTCCATGTGCTTGTGCCGCCATTCGACATACTGAATTGATAGTACGAGCCCGGAGCGATTGAGACTCCGAGTGCCTCATTATTGCTGACCAGCACTCCGTTATAGTTTCCGCGCTTGAACATCGTGCCCAGCGCAAGCGGACTCTTCGTCAGTGTCGCCTGAACATAATTCTTTTTCGTAGCATCCCACTGCGTTCCGAACGCAGCATTCGGGTCACAGCTGAACAATGCATAGCTGCTCCATTTCACACCGTCACCCGCAATGTCGAGCGGCTGGTTATAGCCCTGGCGCACAAAGATCGAATGATAGCATGTCAGACCGTGATACTCGATCTGAATGATAGCGCATCTCGACTTGTCGGCCCTTCCCGGCGTTCCTTTGACAATGATCGTAAACTCAACCGGTGTGCCGGTTGTGCCGACAATCGCGCCCGTTGCATCGCGCCCCGAACCTCCCGAAAGGGTTATGAATCCGTTGTCGCCCTCTGACCATGTTTTCACATAGGCGCGCCATCCACCCTCGGAATTGAAGGGCGTAAACTCGTTGGATGCGGCTGTCAGTCGGCGAAGCAGCTTCACTTCAAACGGGCTGACGTCGTCCCAGCGTCGCCACACCGCCTTCGGATTGACCACACGGCGAACCTGGAAGACCGGCATATACTTGACGATCGTCTTGTTGTTGTACTTGGCCGTGATTTTCACTACCGCACGGCGCTGATACGTATCGTAAGGATTGTTGCCCGAGAATCCCGAGATGCCGAGCATCGATTTCGGACGAGTCCACATCGGGAAATGAACCGTTATCGATCCGTCCGGTGCTTTTGTAATCTCGCAGCTGTTGTTACCAGTGCCGACAGTCTTCGTAGTCTGCCCCGCCGTAAACGTCAGATCTGCTTTCGACAGCTCTCGATAGTTCTGTTTATTATTATAAAAATAATTCTTTAGATCGTAGACACCCGGACGATAATCGGGATCGGGCAGCAACACAGCATCAAGCTGGTCCGGAACATTCAGAGCCAGGAATCCGGCCCAGATAGGAGTGGCATATCTCGGAGCACCTTTCTTGATTTCGGCCTCCGAATACGTCACATGCGACTTACCATCCTTGCTGTAAGGCTTCTGAAGACCGTAGAAATATCCGTTTTTCGCTACATTTGTGACATTATCGGCTTCAGTTACTGAACCGGTATATGACCCGGTACAGGTTGTGACATCACGCTTGCCCGCATTGACATAAACCGGCCTGTTCCACTTGAAGTCCATGACTCCCACACCGATCTCGTCAGGCGGCACACAAGCGAGCATTCCATCCGGCAGTCCCGACGGATCGTTCGCGATCGAGTCAAACGGTGCCCAGTTGTTCTCGACGATCTCAACCGAGAATCCCTGCACATCTCCCTTGATTCTCACCGGGAAGATTGCCTTCTGGTTATACATGTACGACACATAATAAGTCGGGTCGGCATAGATTGTCTGATCTGGCTCGACATATGCGATGTGCCAGTCCGGCTGGTTGGCATAGCCCTTGAAGCCGAGTGTCACCTGGTAATGGTTGTTGCGGCTCGCATTATAGTTAAACGTGTCGTCTTCGCCAAGCATGAAACGGTAGATGATCCTGCCGCGCGATACATTCGACGCATTCTCCGAATTATAATAAGCCTCGACCTCGATATATGTTCCGTAAGGAATATTATCCTTGTAGTCATCCTCGCCTGGCTTCGGCATATAACCGACCTTATCCCAGTCCTGACGCTTGTCATATTTCGGATCATCAGGATAGTTGCCCTGCAGATTCTCATAGAAATAAAGTGCTTCGGCATACTCCGAATGAGTCTCCGGCTTGCCGTCGGCGCCGATGACCGGATCGCCGTTCTTATCTTTGCTCACCGCACCCTTGAGGCCGCTGCCCTTCGAGATCTCGAGCCACTCCTGATAGAGCGGGCTGGGCGCAGTGCCCTCGGGAAGGGCGCCGGCAGCATCATAATTGATTGTGCCGCCGTCGACAATCATCGAATCCGATTCGAGGGTCTTCACCCAGTTCTCGCTGCCTATCTTGCAATAGCGCGGTATATCCTTGACCTTAACGCTTTTGACATAGATCCAGATATTATCGTGGAGACCCGATCCGTCGAAAACGACCGTGATCTTCGATGCGGCTCGCTTGATCCACGCGTGAAGATTCACACGCGCACGCGAAACCGTCACCACAGGGGCCTGGAAACCGCCGCTCTCGTCATCTTCGGCATCAGTGAAGTAGCCGAACATCTGATCGTTGGCGGCAACATTATCCTCATTCCACTCAACTGTATAGGCGCGCAGCTTGTCGACAGTCGAAAACTCCTTGCGGGTGTCTTCATCGTCGATAAACTGACGGCCGAGATTAGCCACCGCATAGAAGCAATAGCGGCCGAACGGCACATCCTTGAGCGTGAATGTCGCACGGGCAGTCGACTCTTCCGCCTTGGCGCTCTCGCCTCCGGCATCCTCCGGCATCGACGTGTTCGATCCCGATGTATTTTTCTCCTTGACCTGAAGATCGATCAGATCGGCGCCCGAATAGATCTTGAAAAGCTTGCCCTCGCTGTCGTAAGCGAAAACCGCGATGTCGTCAAGATCCTTCAGTGCATCGCCTGCGGCGCGCGATCCGGCAGTGTTCACCTCAGCCGCCACCAGCGGATGGAAATCCACTGTCGCCGAGACTACGGCTTCGCCTTCCGGAATGACATAGTCATCGGCAAGAAAATCATCAGTGCACGACGAACCCGCAACCAGCATGGCAGCGCCCGTAAGCATCCTATATATTAGTTTTTTCATCATTGCAGTTGAAATGAGAGGGGGATTGTTTGAGAAAAGAGGTGTATGATATCAGTCTGATTCCGAGACTCTGTCCACTATTCTTCGTCTGGATCGATCTCGAGCCACGGCGGAACATCGCCGCCCGACGGCGGACGCGGAAGCAGCTCGTCGAAGCCGAATTCCGGATTCAGCGGCACTGCCGTATAAGGCAGCACATCGATCCGGCACTTCAGATCCGACCGGTCGAGAGTCAGATTGACCTTGACATGTGTGTTGCGTGGAAGCGACGGCAGATTCGGAAGAACGATCTCCGCGTCATAGGCTTCCGCTTCGTTGCCGGCAAGCTTGAGCTTCAGCGTACACTGGCCGCCGCTGAGCATCGTCTCGCAGAAATAAAGCTGAGGCGCGAAGCTGACGACCGTCCCGGGAACATAGTCCGTTCCGAACTTCAGAAGCGATTCCGGCACCGCGAGGCTGCACAAACTGTTGACCGCTCCTTCCGGAACAGCATATGATTTTATGTAGCGGTCGCCGAAAGATGTCGGATATTTCGCCGGAACATATTCCGTCGACGTCGGAAGAAGATACTCCCGGTCACCAAGCGACGAAACGGCAAACTCAGAGATTTCAAATGGCGACGACGGCGTGAACGTAGCGCTCACATTGAACGAGAACTTGACGGCCGCACGCGTAATGAAAAAGTTGGCCGTCTGCTCGGAGTCTTCTCCGTCTGGGCCAGCCTTCTTG
>JAIDJZ010000144.1 GCA_029051965.1 Paramuribaculum sp.
CGCCATCAATTCGCAGAACCGAGTAAAAATAGCAATTGAGTTCAACACAGACTATGTGCAATCAGTGTCGGGTAGACCCCCTGACATCGAATCCTTCGCTTCGAACGTGTCACGTCAGAAATTTATTACGAGCGATAAATGCTCAAACATATCCGACGCTCGTTTTGAGACCTACGGACTATCATTCCTTCCCGTAATGACGCGCGTGACAGAAATGCTCTCTACGAAATCGTCGCGCTCGGCAAAGGCGGCTGCGTCAAAAGTCGAAAACGATGACGATGAATTCGTTGTGGTCGTAACGGCTATGGGCATCTGTAACAGCGTGAAAGCCGAAGCTGATTCCGATGGAGGAACTGCCGAAAGTGCGACAGAGGCTGAAAACGGGTCAATCGCTTCAGAAGCACCCCATAATGCCGAACCGGAATTAAGAGAGGGCGAAGCGACACTTGCGTTCTTCGATCCGACTCTTACGACAGGTGCTGACGGTCAGGTCTCGTTCTCATTCAAGGTGCCCAACGCCAATACGACATGGGACTTCACGGCACTCGCCTATGACCGGAATCTGTCCACGGCAGAATTCAAGCGCCAGATCATTGCCAACAAGCCATTGATGGTGACACCGAATCTGCCGCGCTTCCTGCGCACGGGCGACGGCGCCACAATTGCTGCCACTGTGTTCAACAATTCGGAAGAGGAACAGAGTCCGGCCGTAAGCGTAGAGTTTTTCAATCCGGTCGACAAATCCGTGATCCTCAAGAAGGATTTCGCACCGGCAAAAATCGAGGCCGGAAAATCCCTTACGGTCTCTACCGTCGTGACTGTTCCGGAAAACACAGCGCTTATCGGCTACAGAGTTATTGCCGAAACGCATCTGCTTTCCGACGGCGAGCAATCGCTCATCCCGGTTCTTGAGGCCTCGGCTCCAGTCGTGGAGACAACCCCGTTCTACATTAACCCGGACTCGACTACATTCTCGATGAAGCTTCCCTCCTATCCCAAAGGGTCGCAGATAACACTGCAGTTCTGCGACAATCCGATCTGGTATGTTGTCACTGCCCTGCCCGGCATTTCGGCCTCGACCGCGCGCACTGCTCCCGAGGCTGCCGCATCGCTATTCTCGACAGCCGTGGCCGAAGGAATTCTCAAAACTGTTCCGGAAGTGAAGCACGCACTGCAGCAGTGGACAGCGTCAGACCGAAGTGACTCGACACTCGTCTCCATGCTCGAACAGAATCAGGATCTCAAAACGATCCTGCTCAAAGCCACGCCGTGGATGCTTGACGCAAAGAACGACACTGAGCGAATGACCCGTCTTGCAATGCTCTTCGACACGAAGAATATCCGCAAATCATACTCAGAAAACATCTCCCTGCTTGAAAAACTCCAGCGAGCCGATGGAGGATTCGCCTGGATGAACCAGAGCAGAGAATCGTCAGAATGGGCTACTTACAGGGCTCTCGTCACAATCGGACGGCTCAATGCGCTTGGATTCCAGCCGACCGACAAGAAGCTGTCGGCTATAATTCAGAAGGCTCTCGACTATTATCAGAAATGCGTTGAAAAGAGCTACCGCAAATACCCGAAATCAGACTACACCTCATTCGTGACCGTTACTGACCTCTATCCCTCGTTTGCACTTTCTCTGACAGGCAAAGAGATTGTAGCCAAGAATGTTCAGCAGCAGCTTAGCGGCTGGAAGAAAATGTCACTGCCAGCCAAAATTGACGCTGCAAAAATCCTGTTCAAACATGGCTACAGCCGCAATGCTCTTGAAGTTCTTGAGTCGCTGCGTCAGTATTCACAAAAGACACCGACTCAGGGAATGTGGTGGCCGATTCTGTCGGATTTTGCCGGCGGCACAATGACAGAACTGAATCTTACTGCACAGGCTTTGTGGGCATTCTGCCTTATCTCGCCACAGTCCGATGATATTGACGCCATCCGTCAATGGCTGATCCTCCAGAAAGAGAGTCGAGATTGGGGCAACTCAGCGGAAGCTTCAGAAGTATGCGCCGCAGTCCTTCTGTCGTCACCGAAGTGGATCAGTACAGCAAAAGCCGTCGACGTCGCTGTCGGTTCCAAGCCCGTCAATCAGTCGCCGACAGACAGAACGCTCGGCTATTTCCGCACCGACATCTCCGCTCTCTCCCCTGCCGGCAAAATGCTGACCATTGAGAAATCGGACCACACTCCGGCATGGGGAGCCGTCTATTCTCGCTCGATCCGGACCATGACGGATACTGAGGCGGCGTCATGCGATGCGGTCTCAATCAGAAAACGCTTCCTGAAACAGGACGGCGACAAATGGGTCGAGACCACAACCGCCAACGTCGGTGACAAACTGAGAATAGAACTGCTGGTCAAATGCAACCGCGCGATGGACTACGTGGCCATAACCGACGACCGTGCCGCATGCCTCGAACCGGTCGAACAACTGCCCAAGCCGATCTTCGCGGAAGGATTGTGTTTCTATCGCGAAAACAATGACTCGGCCACAAATCTCTTCATCTCCAACATCGGCAAAGGCACCTATCTGCTCACCTACGATGTCTGGGTGAACAATGCCGGCAGCTTCGCCTCGGGAATCGCAACTATTCAAAGTCAGTATGCTCCCCAGCTGTCGGCCCACTCGGCAGGAACCCAACTTATTGTCGGGGAATAATAAGAGCCGGCTCCCCAGCATTAACAAATATTGGGGAACCGGCTCTAACTATAACTGATGTAACAAGGTCCATGACTTGCGGTAGTACACCCCGCAGTCATGGACCTTACTCATGCCTGCATGCACG
>JAIDJZ010000145.1 GCA_029051965.1 Paramuribaculum sp.
GTCGAGGTTGATGCCCGCGATTTCCGGTTCTTCGACAAGGGAGCTGACGCCGGTGGCGAGGTCGTAGGTGTAGATTGCCGAGGGGTAGAGGTAGGAGTTGAACGAATAGAAAATATCGGGATGTTTTGCCGAACTGCTTGCGGTCACCTTTCCGTAGGTCGGAAGTTTGATCTCATTCAGTTCCTTGCCGTTCATGTCATAGACATAGATGTGGTTGGATGCATCTTTTTCATATGTGACGAGGAGTTTCCCTCCGGCAAGCTGCACGCCTGAGAGCACGAAGTCCTTTTCGGGTATGACGGTTGTCCAGTTCTCCGGAGTCGGGTTGGCAAGGTCGACGGCAACCAGACGGTAGTTTTCAGCGCCGGCAGAAGTGACCATGTAGAGCTTGCCGTCGATAACTTCAACGGGCGAGATCTCATAGTCCTGAGTCGGTTCGATCACGGTCCACTCGCTGTCGGTTTTCAGATTCTTCACCATCAGGGATTCTCCGAAGCCGTTTCCTCCGCCGAGAACAAAGAGGTAGTCTTCGCTCTGCGGAACATAGGCTGAATGGAAGTGGAGGGGGTGGGCTTTGTCTTCATAGACGAGGATGTCCTCGCTTTGCGGAGTCCCGACTTTATGGTAGTATATCTGGTGGTTTTCGTTGGCGTTGGAGAATTCCTTGCCTTTTTCGGGTCGAGGATAGGCACTGTAGTAGAAGCCGTCGCCTTTCCAGACGGCCGATGTGAATTTAGCCCATTCGATATGGTCGTCGAGGAGTTTCTTTGTCTCGGTGTCCATCACATAGATCTCGGTCCAGTCAGAGCCGTTGCGGGAGATTGTGTAGGCTGTGTATTTACCGTCATGGCTTTGGAAAACACCGGTCAGCGCAACAGTTCCGTCGGTCGAAAGAGCGTTCGGATCGAGGAAGAGTTCAGGACGTGTGCCGGGTTTGGCGACACGATAGAGAACGGACTGGTTCTGGAGACCGTCGTTGACGTAGTAGTAATAGCGTCCGTCGTTTTCGCGCGAGGGCAGGCCGGTTTTCTTATAGTTGTTGAGTTCGGTCAGTCGTTTGCGCAGAAACTGACGGAACGGAATTTGCGACAGATAGTCGTCGGTCACTTTGTTTTCTGCTCTTACCCATTCGAGGGTGGCGGCAGCGGTGTCATTTTCCAGAGGACGGAATTTGTCAGCGACGACGGTTCCGAAATAGTTGTCGGTCGTATTGTCGGATGGGGCTGTAGGGTAGACCAGCGGAAGCTGGGCTGAAGCGTCGGAGATCAATGACGCAGCGATTGTTGTCATGATGGCAGCACTAATTCTCATTTTTTTTGGATTTGATGTCATTAATCATATAATTTATTACATTACAAAAGTACGAAATTCCGTTGAAACACGAGAATAAAAAAAGAGCTAAATCGCGTCCGGTTATGTATTGTGTTGAAAATTAGCTATGAAACATTATTTAACATAAGTTTTTCGCTGAATTGTTTGGTGGGTAATGAAAAAACGCCTAATTTTGCACTCGTAAAACGCAACAATGCGGGGTGGAGCAGTGGTAGCTCGTTGGGCTCATAACCCAAAGGTCGTAGGTTCGAGTCCTGCCCCCGCTACTAAAAAAGAGGCTTGCCGAAAGGCAGGCCTCTTTTGCTTTGAGGGTGTTTTATCTTCACGGACTGCTGTTGTGCGGCGAGAAATTTTTCCGATGGCTTTGTCGTTTGGCAAATATGGACTAATTTTGTGAGTGATTAGAATATCTCCTCGGCTTAGTGAAACAAACAATCAAGAATTAAACACCAGCATACATTAAATTTAGCTATGGCAGAAAAAGAGACAGAAGAAACAAATGAATCCAAGGGGCTCAATTTTGTTGAGCAGCTTGTTTTTGACGATCTGCGTGCAGGAAAGAACGGTGGCCGTCTGAACACCCGTTTCCCGCCGGAACCCAACGGATATCTGCACATCGGCCATGCCAAGGCGATTTGTATGGACTTCGGTATTGCCGAGAAGTTCGGTGGCACCTGCAACCTGCGATTCGACGACACCAACCCCGTTAAGGAAGATGTAGAGTATGTCGACTCGATCCGCGAGGATATCCACTGGCTTGGATTTGACTGGGGCGACCGCGAGTATTATGCGAGCGACTATTTCCCCCAGCTCTATGATCTGGCCGTCAGAATGATCAAAGAGGGCAAGGCTTATGTCGATGATCAGACATCCGAGCAGATTGCGGCGCAGAAAGGCACTCCGACAGAACCCGGACAGGAAAGCCCTTTCAGAAGCCGTTCGGTTGAGGAGAATCTTGATCTGTTCGAGCGAATGAATAAAGGCGAGTTTGAGGAGGGGGCACGCGTGTTGCGCGCGAAGATTGATATGGCTTCGGACAACATGCATTTCCGTGACCCGATCATGTACCGCATCATCAAGCATCCCCATCATCGCACGGGGACGAAATGGAATGTCTATCCGATGTACGACTTCGCACACGGTCAGAGTGACTATTTCGAGGGTGTGACCCATTCGATCTGTACACTCGAATTTGTTCCTCACCGTCCGCTCTATGAGCACTTTGTCAAAGAGCTTGCCGATGAAACCTACTGCCCGCGACAGATTGAATTCAACCGTCTGAATCTGACCTATACGGTCATGAGCAAGCGCAAGCTGCTTCAGCTCGTCCGGGAAGGTCTGGTCGACGGATGGGACGATCCCCGCATGCCGACAATTTCGGGTATGCGTCGCCGTGGATTCACTCCTCAGTCAATCCGTAATTTCATGGATCGAATCGGCTACACCAAATATGAAGCGCTCAACTCGATGTCGCTTCTAGAACATGCTGTCCGTGAAGATCTCAACGCGATCTCTACCCGTGTCATGGCGGTCATGAATCCTGTAAAGGTTGTGATCACAAACTATCCTGAAGATTCAGTTGAAGTCGTTTCGATGGAAAACAATCCGGAAGATCCCGAAGCAGGAACGCATGAAATGCCGTTCTCGCGCGAAATCTACATTGAGCGCGATGACTTCATGGAGAATCCTCCGAAAAAATTCTTCCGTCTTGCTCCCGATAAAGAGGTGCGTCTCAAGGGTGCGTATATTATCAAATGTACCGGCGTCAAGAAAGATGAGCAGGGCAATATCGAGGAGATCTACTGCACCTACGATCCGGATACCCGCAGTGGTCTGCCCGGAAGCATGCGCAAGGTCAAGGGAACGCTTCACTGGGTTTCGGCGCCGCATGCTGTCGATGCGACCGCGCGACTCTATGACCGTCTCTTTAATGT
>JAIDJZ010000146.1 GCA_029051965.1 Paramuribaculum sp.
GTCCGCTTGTTTCGGTCACAATGCAACCGCATTGCTCCCTCACTGCGCGAACACATCTGCACGACACTTGACCGCCACAGCGTTAACAAATATTGGGGAACCGGCTCTTATTCATTCTCAAAAAACAGACGGCGTGCCGGAATCCGACATCGCCGTCTGTTTTTTCGTATCTATTCTAAATTTACTTACTGACGTCCGGAAGTTGCGACCGAGCGGTCAATCTTCAGAACCAGACCCTGAAGCACCTTGCCCGGGCCGAGCTCAACGAATTCAGTAGCACCATCGGCAATCATGTTCTTAACGGTCTGAGTCCAGCGGACAGGAGCGGTCAGCTGAGCGACCAGATTAGCCTTAATCTCTGCGGGATCAGTGTGGGGCTTTGCATCAACATTCTGATATACAGGACAGATCGGAGTCGAAACGACAGTCTTTTCAATTGCATCGGCAAGTTCAGCGCGAGCCGGTTCCATGCAAGGCGAATGGAACGCACCGCCGACTTTCAGTTTCAGAGCACGTTTCGCACCGGCAGCAAGAAGCTTTTCGCAAGCGGCGTCAACTGCTTCGATCTCACCGGAGATCACAATCTGGCCGGGACAATTGTAGTTAGCGCAGACAACAACTCCTTCAACTTCATTACAGATCGATTCAACTGTTTCATCGGGCAGAGCCAGAACAGCAGCCATTGTCGACGGCTTCAACTCACAAGCTTTCTGCATTGCCTGAGCACGGGCAGAAACCAGACGGAGTCCATCCTCGAAAGTCAGAGCGCCTGCAGCGACAAGAGCAGAGAATTCGCCGAGCGAGTGGCCGGCCACCATGTCAGGCTTGAATTCCTCGCCGAGAGTTTTGGCAAGAACAACCGAATGAAGGAAAATTGCAGGCTGAGTGACTTTTGTCTGCTTCAGCTCCTCATCGGTTCCGTTAAACATTATTTCTGTGATGTTGAACCCAAGAATCTCATTGGCCTTGTCGAACATGGCGCGAGCCTCGGCATTGTTTTCATAAAGATCTTTGCCCATTCCAACAAACTGGGCTCCCTGACCGGGAAATACGAATGCTTTCATTCTGCTATATTTTATTTAAGTAATAGTTATCGACGGAAAACGGCGGCTAATGAAGACATAGCCATCCGGCAACGCGGGTAATGCGCGATCCGGTTGCAAAGTTACAAAATTTTTGATTATCTTTGCATATAGATATGCAAGCGATCGGAATAAAGTAAGCCCGCTTCCAATTGTTCCGACGACAACCACTATCATCTTCAATAGTTTTCTATCCCATTATCATCCTGACTCTCATTCCTCTTTTCCTCGGAAACCTTCGCGGCAGCGAGATACTTATTATCGCGCTCATTATTCTTCTTCTCTTCGGCGGCAAAAAAATTCCCGAACTGATGCGCGGAATCGGCAAAGGAGTGAAAAGTTTCCGTCAGGGCATGAATGAGATAAACAACGAAATCAACCGGGACAACGATAGCTCCGGAAAGACCGATTCGGCAAACGAGAATTAATTCACCCCGATAAACAGCCATGCAGGCACCCGTCCGACCGGAAAATACCAACCGGCCAGCCAACGATTCATTCTGGGAACACCTCGACGCTCTTCGCTCGCTGCTTTTGCGCGGAGCCGTTTTCTTTATTGCCGCAGCAATAATTATCTTCTTATGGATGCCTGAGATATTCGACAGCATCATCCTTGCGCCATGCCGAGAAGACTTTCCTCTCTACCGCCTGCTGAACCGAATCAGTGAATCCGGGCTTCCGATCACAGGTGATGAATCGCCCGACAAGTTTCACATCGAGCTCATCAACATAGCACTTGCCACCCAGTTCATGCTCCACGTCTCGACCTCGCTCTGGCTGGCATTGATCGTCTGCACTCCACTGAACATCTATCTGATATGGAAGTTTGTAGCTCCGGCACTCTACAAGTCTGAACGTTCTGCAATCCGCTGCGCAATGCTGTTCGGAGCCCTAATGTTCTATGCCGGAATCGCGGTCAGCTATTTCATGATATTTCCACTTACACTCCGTTTTCTATCAACCTATCAGCTCAGTCCCGAAATTCCGAACGTCATTGCAATTGATTCCTATATGGACACTCTGACCGGATTGTCACTTGTTATGGGAATAACATTCGAGCTGCCGTTAGTTTCCTGGTTGTTAGGAAAGATCGGACCCGCCGACCGATCGTTTTTCACTGGCTACCGCCGCCATGCAATCGTAGCACTTTTGATTCTTGCAGCGGTCATCACTCCGACGGGAGACCCCTTTACATTGTTCGTGGTCTTCATTCCGCTATATCTCCTCTGGGAAT
>JAIDJZ010000147.1 GCA_029051965.1 Paramuribaculum sp.
ATGACCGTTATCCCTGAACCCACTGCGGCACCAAACTCGAGTCCGGCAAAAGCCACAACTATTTCGGCCCGACAAAAGCCGCTGTCAATATCGTCTATCTGTTTTAAAACCCGAAAAGGAAAAGTAACGCTATGAAAACGATAATCTATTCCCTCTGCCTGCTGGCGCTCGGCGCCACCGGCCTCTCAGCCCAGCGCGTTATCCAGCGTCAGCTTCCCGTTTCGGGGCTCGATCTGCGCCACCGCAGCGAGGAGATGAAACTCGACATGAGTCTTGAGGCTTCGAAGTTCAGCGCTTCAAAAGATCAGGAATATATTCTGACGCCGGTTCTGGTGTCGGCCGACGGCACAGATTCTGTGGCCTTCCGTCCGGTTGTCATTGCCGGCCGCAATCTCTACTACCGCCACATCCGCCGCAACACACCTGAGGAAGCCCAGCTGTTCCGTTCAGGAAAGACCGACATTCCCTATGCGTCGTCGGTCGACTATCAGCCCTGGATGGACAACGCCGTGCTGAAGATCAACACCTGCCGTCAGGGATGCTGCGACAAGCCGACCGGAAACTATTCGGACCCCGTGGCGCGTATCCGTCGCGTCGAGTACAGTCCTGTCTTCGGCTACGTCAGCCCTGTGGCCGATACGGTCAAAGTGTTCAAGCTCGAGGGAAGCGCCTTCATCAACTTCCCCGTCAACCGCACGGAGCTTTATCCGACCTATATGAACAACCCCGCCGAGCTGGCAAAGATCACCGGTACGATCGACTCGGTCAAGGGCGATGCCGACGTTAAGATCACGTCGATTTTCATCAAAGGTTTCGCTTCGCCCGAAGGTCCTTACAGCAACAACGTCCGCCTTGCAAAAGGCCGTACGGCGACACTCAAATCCTATGTCGAAAACCTCTACAGCTTCCCGTCGGGCTTCATCACGACAGACTATCTGCCTGAGAACTGGCCCGGACTGAAAGCCTATGTCGAGAAATCGCAGCTTGCCAACCGCGACGCCATTCTCGCGATCATCAACACCGACATGGACGAGGATGCCAAAAACGCACGAATCGAACGCACCTATCCCAACGAATATGCGTTCCTGCTCGCCAATGTCTATCCCGGTCTGCGCCGTTCGGACTATGTCATCAACTACACCGTCAGATCCTACACCACGCTTGAGGAGATTCTCAAAGTGCTCCACACGGCTCCCCAGAAGCTGTCGCGTTCGGAATTCTACCGTGCCGCGCAGTCGATGACGCCGGGCAGCGACGAATATAATGAAGTGTTCGAGACGGCTGTCAGAATGTATCCCAACGACGAGGCTTCGAATCTCAATGCTGCCAACACAGCGATGCGCCGCGGTGACTATGCGTCGGCCGCCCGCTATCTCGACCGTGCGGGAACGGCTCCGGTCGTGACCTATGCCCGCGGTGTGCTTGCGGCTCTGAAAAAGGACTACACTCTGGCCGAAACCTATTTCCGTCAGGCAGCTTCCGAAGGCTACGCAGAGGCTGATGCCGCCGTCGCACAGATGGAAGAGATGAAACGTTTCGCCGACGGCCGAATCGAGATAATCGAAAATTAAAATCAAAACATAAATCAACCATTTTTAATTACATTTTTTTATGAACAAATTCAGCACAATGTTTCTTGCTTTTGCTGCATCGGCAACGATGTTCAGCTGTAGCAGTGACGAACCGGGTGCAGGTGTGGTGACCCCCTCCGAGGGCAACATCTATGCCACTCTGACCCTCTCGCTCCCGCAAGGCCGTTCGACCACAGTCGAAGGGGATGACAACACAAACTCTGACGCCGGTTATGAAAACGGTAACGACAAGGAAAACAATGTAGGTTCTGTTCTCGTGGTTCTTGCCTCTAAGACAGACGACGGCAACTACAACTATCTCACTTCCAATCTTGCCGACGCCCACACTTCGACAACAAGCACCGCAGCACGTCCGACCTACAACATCCAGTTCGAAACCCGCGAACTTCTTGCACAGGCCGGAAAAGAAGTCTATGTTTTCGCTTACTGTAACCCGACTACCAAACTCATCGAGGCAGCCAACTCCGGATTCCAGGGTTTTGTCGACGCTACAGGCAACATCGATGATGCTTCAATCTGGACTGCCAACGGCTTCCTGATGAGCAACGCCGATGTGACATCTAAGACACTTCCCAGCGAAACTCAGATGAACGAATTCTACAACACACCTGAGAATCCCTTCAACCTCGGTGTTGTCAAAGTAGAGCGTACAGCTGCACGTTTCGACTTCAAGCAGACTACAGTTGCAGGCCAGAAAGAGGCCAACCTCTATCCTATCTACAACCTCGAGAACTCTGAATTCGACGAAAACGGCAACGTTGTTCAGAAAGAACTCCTCGGTTATGTTCAGCTCGACGGTATGGCGCTGATGAACGTGGCTAAGAACTACTACTATCTGCCCCGCGTTTCTGCCGACGGTATGGATCAGGACGTGACAATCTGCGGTCGTGAGACTCCCAACAACTATGTTGTCAGCCCGTTCGCAACTCAGAAAGCAGCTGGTAAGCTCGATCTTTCTTTCATCCGCGAAAACTATCTCTATAACTGTCTGTCCGATGGTGCAACAGCCCTGACTTTCGAGTCTCTCACTTACGAACCTCTTTCGACTTCTCTCGGCGCGGATAACGATGATAACTGGGGTGACAACATTCCCGGTTTCGACAAAAAAGGCTACAACATCTGGAAGTACACTGTTGAAAATACTATTCCTAAAGTAGACACACAGCGCAAAGGTATCACCAGCGGTATCGTCTTCAAGGGCCACATCGTTCCTGTTGAAGGTTCTAAACTTGCAGAAGCAATGAACGGAACAAACGTAATCTACGCGTTCAACGGCGTCATCTACGGTAACCTCGAAATGCTTAAGAAAGCTGTAGCCGCCAAACCGGTTTCTTCACTTGCTGAAACATTCAAGGCTGCCTACAACATTGATGATCTTGAAGAGGAAACTCTCGCAGGCATTAAAACTGATCTGCCAGAGTCTAAAGGCTTCACTATCTATCGTCCGAACGCTAAAGGCGAATATCCCGTTTACTATCCCTACTACAACCGTCACAACGACAACGGCAAAAATACCGTTATGGGACCGATGGAATTCTCAGTAGTACGCAACAACGTTTACAAAATCGCCGTTCAGAACGTTCTTGAGTTCGGTCACACCGGCAAACCGGGTGATGATCCCGATCCCGAAGATCCCGATGATCCCGACGAAACTCCGAAGACCTACTTCCGTGTAC
>JAIDJZ010000148.1 GCA_029051965.1 Paramuribaculum sp.
ATCTTGTCGGTCATGTCGATGTAGGCGCCTTCGGTCTGCCATGAGCCGTTGATCGGAGTGACGTAGTAGGATTCCTGCGAGGGATCGTCGGTCGAGTAGACAACGGTGTTGTTGTCGTTGACAGTATAGGAGATCTCCGTGTAGTAGCGAGATGAGCTGTCGGTGTATTTGCGACGGTAGGTCAGACCCTGAGGTTCGGGAGGTGTCGGTGTTTCCGCTTCCTTGAAAGTCAGAGTGTAGACGTGGGATGCTTCGCCGTCGATGTCCAGACCACCCTGATTGCTGTTGGTAACGGTGATGGTGATCGTGTTGTCGGTTGTGTTGGCTTCTACGTTAGCCGTTGCCGAACCGGAGTTGCCGAGGCAGAGAGCTTCGATGGCTTCGGCCGAAGGCATTTCTTCGTCGATCGCATAGTCGAATTTGTCGCTGCTGAAGCCATCGACATCGGTTCCGTTGATTTTCAGCGAGGCAAGGCGCGAATAGTAGATCAGGCGGACATTGTCGACTGTCAGTTCGTCGTTGCCTTTATGTTTTTTGCGGTCGGCAAAATAGTCGCAGGCCGAGAAAATCACGTTGATGTTTTCGGGAGTAGCATTGCTGAAATATTCAATCGGGAAGGTGAGCGATTTCCACTCGGTTGTGGTTTCGGCGATCGAATAGGTGGTTGCCGCAATTTTTTCAAAGTCGGCCGATTTGGTCACTGCGCCGCCTTTGATAGTCTCGAGGCCGAGAATGTTGCGGTCGCGGTTTTCCATTGTACATGTGGCCGGGGCTGCGGGTGAGCCAAATGGGTTTGCAGTATAGGAATTGGCTCCGGGCACTTCCTGCTGTTCTGTTTTTCCTTTCCAGAGATAGACCACTGCGGTCGCAGGCTGTGTCGACCCGCTTCCATTGCTGTGTTTGAAGTCGAAACTTACTGCGTCGGGACGGTAGGTGAAATTCTTCAGTCCTCCCCATGTCCCACCATCTTCATTGGAGGGTGTTGCTAGTTTAATTGTTGCAGTGCTCCAGGTTGTGCCGAGTGTGAAGTAGCCGGGGATTACCTGTCCGGCTGTTGATTTATTGAAGACTCTGACAGCACTTTCGCTGTTGTTTCCGGTTGTTTTTTCTCCTACGGTTGCATTGCCGAGAGACATGTTGGGAGTAACAACATTGGAGATGCACCACGATTCCGGAGTTGTGCCTTGTTTGGTGGTTGTGTTGGCTGTGTTCCAGGGAACGCAATCAACCCAACTGCCCTCGAAGTCTGAGCTCGGGAGCTGTTGTGCCGAGGCAGAACCTGCAATCAGGGCGACTGCCAGGGCGGGTGTGTAAAAATTTTTCATACTTAATAATGTATTGGTTTTAAGCAGTGTTGAAATGATGTGGTCAATTTATAACTGACGTGTCAATAACTTGGCAAAGTTAGCGTTAATCTTTTAAATAGTGGCTTTTTTGGCAAACTTTAACAGGAATTTAGGTAAAAAACTCCAATAATTGTAGCGTTTAGCGCAGCGAATGGAGTGCGTCGAGCATTTCCTGGGCCTTTGCGCGCATCTCTTTGAGCCTATTGATCGTCTGCATGCGCTGGTCTATTCCTTTGGGGTTGATTCTCAGCTGTTCCTGCGCAGCCTCGAGTTTCAGTCCGCGTTCCTTGACGAGATAGTGGATCTGGGCGATCTTGTCAATGTCGGAAGGAGTATAGAAGCGGGTCCCGTGGTTGTTGCGGAAAGGCTTTATGACAGTGAACTTGCTTTCCCAGAACCGCAGGGTCGAGGCGGGGATCGAAAGCAGTTCCGCTACCTCGGAGATTTTGTAGTATTTTTTAGTGAGATTGTCCATTTTGCGGGAGAGGCTGCCGGAGCCATGTTGATGAACATGATATAATTAATGTGTGAAAGCGTTTGCAAATTTAGCCATTTTGGAGTAATTTTGCATAAATTTTTTTGAAATTCCCTTTTTATATACCAACAGATTATAAATTAATTACTTCAGATATGCTGACTGCTAAAGAGATACGCGAGTCGTTCAAAGACTTTTTCCGCAATAAGGGACACAAGATCGTCCCTTCCGCACCGATGGTGATCAAGGATGATCCGACGCTGATGTTCACTAATGCCGGTATGAACCAGTTCAAGGATGTGATTCTCGGAAACGCACCGATCAAGAATCCGCGCGTGGCCGACTCGCAGAAGTGTCTGCGAGTGAGCGGAAAACACAACGACCTCGAGGAGGTCGGAATGGACACTTATCATCACACTATGTTCGAGATGCTCGGCAACTGGTCGTTCGGCGACTATTTCAAGCAGGAGGCAATCGACTGGGCATGGGAATATCTCGTCGATGTCCTTAAGCTTAATCCCGAGAATCTCTATGCGACTGTGTTTGAAGGTGCTCCCGACGAAGGCCTGAGCCGCGACGATGAGGCTGCAGGAATCTGGGAAAAACACCTCCCGAAAGACCATATCATCAACGGAAACAAGCATGACAATTTCTGGGAGATGGGCGACACAGGACCATGCGGTCCCTGCTCGGAAATCCACATAGACCTCCGTCCGGAAGAGGAGCGCAACGCTGTTTCCGGTGCGTCGCTGGTCAATAAGGACCATCCGCAGGTGATCGAGATCTGGAATCTCGTCTTCATGCAGTATAACCGCAAGGCCGACAGCTCGCTCGAGCCGCTCCCCGCAAAGGTGATCGACACCGGAATGGGATTCGAGCGTCTCTGCATGGCGCTTCAGGGAAAGACTTCGAACTACGACACCGACGTGTTCACACCGCTGATCTCGCGCATTGCCGAACTTTCAGGCAAACGCTATGGTGAAGACAAGAAGGTCGACATTGCGATGCGTGTGATCGCCGACCATGTCCGCACTATCGCTTTCTCGATAGCTGATTCGCAGCTCCCGTCGAACGCAAAGGCCGGTTACGTCATCCGCCGCATTCTGCGCAGAGCGGTCCGCTATGCCTATACATTCCTTGACCAGAAGCAGGCATTCATGTACCGTCTGATCGACACTCTGATCGAGTCGATGGGTGAGGCCTATCCGGAACTTCCCGCACAGCGCGAGCTGATCATGCGTGTCATCAAGGAGGAAGAGGATTCATTCCTCCGCACTCTCGAAAACGGAATAAAGATGCTCGATTCGGCAATCGCCGCCTCGAAGGCTGCCGGCAAGACCGAAATCTCGGGCAAGGAGGCGTTTGTCCTCTACGATACCTATGGATTCCCACTCGACCTTACGGAGCTGATCCTTAAAGAAAACGGCATGACGCTCGATCAGGCCGGATTTGACAGCGAAATGCAGGCCCAGAAGGAGCGTGCCCGCAATGCGGCAGCTATGGAAACCGATGACTGGACCGTTGTCAATGAGGGCGATCCTGAATTTGTCGGCTATGACTTCACTTCCGTTGAGACTCCGATTCTCCGCTACCGTAAGGTGAAGCAGAAGAAGGGTGAGTATTATCAGGTCGTTCTCGCCCGTTCTCCGTTCTATGCCGAGATGGGTGGTCAGGTAGGCGACCGCGGCACACTGACCGCTCCCGACGGAACGGTATGTGAAATCTATGACACCAAACGCGAAAACGGAATGGGTGTCCATCTGATGAAGAAGCTGCCTGCAGATCCTTCGGCGATCTTCACGGCCGCAATTGACACAAAGGCCCGTCAGGCTACATCGGCCAACCATACGGCCACTCATATCCTTCACCATGCGTTGCGTCAGGTGCTCGGAACCCATGTGGAGCAGAAGGGTTCGTTCGTCTCGCCCGATTTGCTTCGTTTTGACTTCTCTCATTTCCAGAAACTTACTCCGGAAGAGATCAGCGAGGTCGAACATCGTGCGAACGCAATGGTGCGTGAGGCGATTGCCCGCGACGAACACCGTCACATGCCGATTGCCGAGGCCCGCGAAATGGGTGCGATGGCTCTGTTCGGCGAAAAATATGGCGACGATGTCCGTGTGATCCGCTACGGCGACTCTGTTGAGCTTTGCGGCGGAACCCATGTTGACAATACCGGAAACATCGGTATGATCCGCATCGTTTCTGAAAGCAGCATCGCTGCCGGCATTCGTCGAATCGAGGCTATCACAGGCGAGGCTGTGGAAAACGTTCTCGACGAAATGGTCAGAACTATCCGTGAGGTCGGCGCTTTGTTCAATAATGCTCCGGATGTTGTCAATGCAGTGCGTCGCGCTGTCGCAGAGAATGCCGATCTCCACAAAGAGGTCGACGAGTATTTCCAGGAGAGAATCAACAATATCGCGTCGAATCTTCTTGAGAAATCGAGTCAGGCAGGCGATGTGAAGCTTGTGACGCTCAAAGGCGTGCGCATTCCGGATCTTGTCAAGGGTGTGGCCTTTGCAGTTCGTGCGGCTTCGCCTCAGAACACTGTCTTTATTGCGGCTACAGCCGACGTCTCCGGCAAACCGCTTCTGACAGTGATGGTCACTGACGATCTCGTTAAGAATGCCGGACTCAACGCATCGCAGATTGTCCGCGAAGCAGCCAAAAAGATCAAAGGCGGCGGTGGCGGTCAGCCCGGTTTCGCTCAGGCCGGCGGCAAGAATCCTGAAGGTCTTACTGAGGCGTTCGAGGCAATGGTCGCATCTGTTTGCTGAACAGTCATGCATTGCCCGGCCGACCGCTGTGGAGGCCTCGGATAATGGAATAAACCGAAGCGCAGCCGGATCATGCGGCTGTGCTTCGGTCGTTTTTTTGGATTCTATGCAGGAATTCAGTAACTTTGCGATAAACCTTTTTGGATACGATTATGAAAACTCTGAGATATTTTCTTGTTCCCGTCTGTGGATTGTTGCTGATGTTTTCGGCATGTAAGAAGACTGAAACAGCGGAGATCGGTGCGCTTCCATGTCGCACAGCTTCCGGTCAGCCGGCATTCGTCAAGTCGGATGGGGAGGTTCTGGATCTGCATCTGACCGGTCTGGCAGTTGGACCTCTTGTCAATGGCTTTTTTACGGCAGCGACTCCCGACGGGGTGACCGTCTACCATATGACTCCGGATGGGCCGGAAATAGTTGAAGGACTCTCGGGATTACGCTCAGCCGGTTTCATGGCCTACGGCGTGATGCCGGTCTGTCGTCCCGGCCGGCATATCGAGCTTATCGACGCTGAGGGCGCGACGGTGGCTTCAGTCGAAGTGCCAGATGGAGAGGTCACAGAGTCCGCTCCAAGCTTCGTTGACGGAGTGCTTGCGGTCACAACCGATTCTGGATTGTCCGGACTGGTTGACACAAAGGGTAATTTCATTGTGTCTCCCCGTTTTGCTTCATTAGGGCCGGTTTCCGGCGGGATGATGATCGCGATGACCGATGCCGAGACAGACAACGGAGGATTGACACAGCTGTTTTCGGTCATTGATGTGAAGGGCAATGTGGTCTTTTCGTTTCCTGACTCAATGGTTCCCGTCTGCGAGATTGTTTCCGACGGGAAAGTCCCTGTCAGGACGGCTTCCGGTTTTGCGGTGGCTGACGTCACAGCCGCCGGCGCTCTTACACCTCTTCCCGCTTCTGTGCGCCGGATCGAGGATGCCGCCGACGGGCTGATTGTATTCCGCGATTCATCCGGAAAACGCGGGCTGATGGATTATTCAGGAAATGTTATTGTCGCGCCTGTCTACAGTGCGCTGCGCATAGGACCCGGTGGCACTGTGGCGGCAAGCGACGGAGCGGTCTGGTCATTGATCGGACGCGACGGCGCAGAGATCTCGGCATTGCCGGAATTTACTGTCGTATCGCCGGCGCCCCGCGCTGCCTATGCTGCCGGTTTCGCTTTTGTCGGACGCACTGCTGACGGATTCTGGCTTGTCGGTGAAAATGGCGAGAAGGTCAACTCTTCTCCGTTTGAGTCGGTTGACTACAGCCGTTTGCTGACGCAGAAGGTGACGACCGATTATCCTGTCCGGACGGATCCCGTCGAATTGCCCGGCGAGGAGGATGCCGTCGGCGACTGACTTGCTGTGAGAGCCTTTACTGTTGGGCGGTCGCATAATGTGTTACCTTAAATCATGTCTGTTATATGAAGGTGTTTTTCAGGATGTTTATGATCATGGCGAGTGTTGCCGTGTGTGGGGCGTGTTCAGTCGGATCTCCCGGGGCTGCTTCGCCTGTAGAACGAACGTATGACTCTCTCGGTCCGATCGTGGTCACCTGTCTTCCGGCAATTGAAAGTGACAGTGTGAAGAACTGGGGCTTGGTCAGACCGGACGGCACGATGTTTGTCAGCGACCGCTTTGAGTCATCGCCTTCGGCTGTGGTCAACGGCTATTTTTCGCTTAGGGAATCTGACGGAATCAGCGTGTGGCGAGCTCTTCCGACACCGGCTCCGGTCGAGGGCCTCCGCGGTCTGGTCGCGGCCGGAATCATGTCGGACGGCCTGATGCCTGTGGTGCGTAAAGGAAAGCGTATCGAGCTTGTCGACGGAGACGGGATAGTCAGGATGGAGCTGACCTCGATCGATGGACGCGAGATCGTCAGGTCTGCGCCATATTTTGTTGACGGAGTGCTCGCTGTCTATACTCAGGATGGATTCTGGGGCGGGATGACCCGCAACGGAGAGATGGCATTGGAACCTGTCTACGACTCCATGCCTCTTTTCAGTGAGAATATAGCTGCTGTCAGCCGTACGGTTGAGGAGCAGGTCGATAGTCTGACCACTCGCAAGCGGAAGCAATATTATCTTGTCAATACTTCCGGAAAGGTAATTTTCACGTTTCCCCGTGATGTGATCCCGAGGAGCACAGTCCGCGACGGCCGGATCGTGATTGAGACAGCCGGCGGTCATCTTGCCATGCTCGGCGTCTCCGGACGTATTTCCGATCTGCCTCCGAAGGTGAAGTCGGTCGGTGAATTCAATAGGGATTATGTAGTATGGTCCGACCGTTCGTCTCAGGTCGGGTTGCTCGACGGTTCGCTTCATGAGCTGGTCGGCCCGCGTTTCAGGTCGGTTGCGCTTGCGGACAGCAACCGTCTGCTTGTCGAGGGTGGCGACGGCCGTTATGCCGTCACAGACAGTGCCGGTCAGACAAAAGTGAAGCTCAGCGGCTTTGACCGCGTCAGCTATCTCGGCTCGATGGGCCACGGGATCGTTTCTCCTTTCCGTCTGGTCGGCGAGGGGTATGCCGGAGCGGTGATGCTCAATCTGCGCGGCCACCGACTCGGCATCGGGCCATTCCGGTCATTGTCGACTTCGCTGACTCTGCTTGATGATGACTGTGTCCATTCCGATTATTTCAATTCGCAGGCTGCGGCTCATGCGTTGGTCGCTCCGCTGACCTCCGAAGGGTGGGGGAGTGCTTCGATCGGGATGGTCATCGGTCAGCTTGCGGGAAAACTCGATGAGTCGAATGCCGGTGACGCACGGGTCAGTTTCGCGCGTGATTCGCTCTATGGCTGCACGGTAGAGGCTGTGGCTTTCAGCGACCGCAGGATGGCGCGTGATTCGATTGCCGGTGACAGCCTGAGGGTGTTCTATCCCGACTCGGCTGCGAGAGTCAAATCGCTGCGGGTCGATGGAGCTGTGCCTCCGCGGAAATTTTACGATATTGTGCGGCATGCTGCGCCTGAACTGGTTGAGCGTGGCTATCGTGCAGAAAAACTCCGGGATGAGTATGCAGTCTATGCCTCTGCGACCGCGATTGTGATTCTGGTGCCTGACAGCGAACTGAGGGGTGTCTGCCTTTATGTCATGGACCGGGGTCTTTATGAATCTGAAGGACCGCGGATTATTGCCGAGGCGGAGCGGACATGCCGCAGGATGTCGGGTTCTGATAAAAAATCTGTGCTATGAAAAGGATAGGATTGTTTTCATCATTGTTGTTGCTGCTGGCGGGTTGCTCGGATTTCTCGAGTGTGCCGGAAGTTGATTATGTCCCCGAGAAGATTGTGGTCGATCAGTCGTGGGGGCTGGTGGATGCCAGGGGTGATCTGCTGGCCGACGGTCAGTATGCAGGAGAGATTTCGCCTGTTGTCAACGGAATGTTTTCGGTTCGGGACTCGACAGGTGTTGTTACTGTATGGAGAGCTACGCGAAAGCCGGTGGTTGTCGGCGAGCTGACAGGGCTGCGTGCTGCCGGTCACTATGCCGAGGGGCTTATTCCGCTGATTGATTCTGACGGGGCGCTCAGAGTTGCCGACGGTTTCGGCCGCACAAGATTCGTGATGACCGATTTGGCGGGAGAAAAAGTGTCCGGATGCGCCGCACGTTTTTCCGACGGCATACTGTCGGTCTGTACGGAGTCGGGTCTGTGGGGAGCTGTCGACCGGCATGGCAATCAGGTCATAGCGCCTGAGTATCTTTCGGAATTTGAGTTTTTTGACGGCCATGCGGTTGTTTTAGCCGAAACGACGTCTCTGTCGGGACTGGTCGAGCAGATCAGAATAATTGACAAATCCGGCCGCGAAACCTTCCGGTTCACTCCATCGATCTGGCCCGAAGGGCGGATGTCGGCGTCGGGCTGGATTGCCTATGGAAGCCCGGGAGGCTACGGCATTGTCAATGCTTCGGGGCGTCGGCGCGCTTTGCCTCCGACGGTCTGTGGCATTCATGATTTTGATGACTCCTCTATTATATATATAG
>JAIDJZ010000149.1 GCA_029051965.1 Paramuribaculum sp.
GGTTAAAGTTGCAGAAACGGACATAATTATTTTTTTCGAATTAAAACTAAACAGTCCTCAGAGTCTGGTTGTTCGGTTTTTCAGAAGTGCGTCGAGAATCACCATTGCGGTCATGGCTTCGACAATCGGGACTGCGCGTGGAAGAACGCATGGATCGTGGCGGCCGCGTGCCTGAAGCAGTGTCGGCTGTCCGGTGTCGTCGGTCGTGTCTACCCGGCGCAGAAGCGTGGCCACTGGCTTGAACGCGACTCTGAAATAGATGTCCGATCCGTTGGATATCCCTCCCTGGATGCCTCCGGAGTGGTTTGTGGCGGTTGTGACGCCTCCGTTGCCGTCAGGAATGAAAGTGTCGGCCATCTCGCTTCCGAGCGATCCGCAGCCGTCGAATCCCATTCCGTAGTCGAACCCTTTGGCCGCCGGTATCGAGAGCATCGCTGCGGCGAGCCGGCTCTGGAGTTTGTCGAAGAGCGGCTCGCCCAATCCGGGCGGCACTCCGCTGACCACGCATGTGACGGTTCCTCCGATGGTGTCGCCGTTTTTCTTTACTTCCTTTATCAGTCGGATCATTTCTTCGGCCACACCTTTGTCGGGGCATCTCGCGTCGTTGTCATAGGCCGATGCGAGCGACATGGACGAGTAGGGGAGGGGAGTGGTGACCGGCCCGACACTCGACGTATAGGCGGCGACGGTGATGCCGTGTTTCGACAGGACCTGTCGCGCAAGCGCGCCGCCGACAACGCGGGCTGCTGTCTCGCGTGCCGATGCGCGGCCGCCTCCGCGGTGGTCGCGCGTTCCGTATTTCATCGTATAGGTCATGTCGGCGTGCGACGGTCGCCAGACATGTCTCATCTCCTCATAGTCCTTCGAGTGCTGGTCGGTGTTGGCTATCGTGAAACCTATCGGTGTGCCGGTCGTCTTACCCTCGAAGATTCCCGAGAGGAAGGTGACGCGGTCGTTCTCCTGCCGTCCGGTGACAATAGCCGACTGCCCGGGGCGCCGGCGGTCCAGTTCCTGCTGCACCGCATCCATGTCGACCTCGAGTCCCGCAGGCATTCCGTCGATGACTCCGCCGAGTGCGGGGCCATGCGACTCGCCGAAGGTCGTCAGCCTGTAGATCTCTCCGAAACTGTTCATGATTCTTCCTCCTCGTCAGGGGTGGAGACAATGTCGGCGACCGTGGCTCCGACATAGCCGATCAGATCCTGCGGATCGATCTCAAGCTGCAGGCCGCGGACTCCCGCGCTGACATAGATCACCGGAAAGTCAGTGGCTGTCGTGTGGAAAAACGTCGGAAACGGTTTTTTCATTCCGATGGGCGAACAGCCGCCCCGTATGTAGCCAGTCAGCGGAAGCAGCTCTTTCATCGCGATCAGTTCCGCTTTCTTGTCGCCAGCCACTCTGGCGGCTTTCTTCAGATCGATCTCGCGGTCGCCGGGAAGAACGCAGACAAAATGGCCGGTTCTTTCGCCGTGGAGCACGATCGTCTTGAACACCTGCCTGATGTCTTCTCCGAGCGATTCTGCGACATGGTCCGCCGCAAGGTTGGTCTCGTCCACTTCATAGGGGACAAGCCGATAGCTTATTCCGGCGCGGTCGAGAAGACGCGCGGCATTGGTTTTCTGGATCTTATTTCCCATAATTCACTAATGAGGCAAAGGGGTTGTTTTGCAAAGTTAATGCTTTTGTTCAACAATTGAAAGATTGCCGGTGTTATATGATAAGTAAGTGTTCAAATTTAATTTATACAATAAGCTCGCAGATTGTATAAAAGATTTTAGTTCACTTACTATCGTTTAAATTTGAACACTTACTTATGTAGTTGCCGAAAAATAACAGGCACTCTGATTTACATAACGGTTAATTCTTAACAAACTCCAATAATACTATTCCCAAAATCCGTCAAACTATGAAAAAGTTTTTCCTTTGTCTGATTGCCTTGTTAGGCATCACTGCAGGCGCGAGTGCGCAGAAAGCCAACTTCACTTTCGGCTACGGCGGTTACACGGCTATGGATGCCTGCGACTACCACGATGGGCTCGGCAAGGTCAACACCGCCTGGGGCGCGTTGAATGTCGGCGTCAACTTCAAGGTGCTTCCCAACTTCTGGATCGGGCCGTCATACACTTTCTCCAGCAGTTCGTTCAAACACTCCGATACGGACCTCTACTATCATGTCATCATGCTCAACGGCCGCTATGATTACTACCGCAACAGCATCGTGACTCTTTATGCCCATCTTGGACTTGGCGCGGACATCACCCACATCTCGCCTGAACACGGCGACAATATCAACAAAGGTTATTTTGCCTATCAGATTTCGCCAATCGGTGCCGACGTGCCTCTCAGCCGTTCGTTCACACTCTTCGGTGAACTCGGATTCGGCGCGCAGGGTCTGTTGCAGGTCGGCGGTCGTCTCAGTTTCTGATGATGTTTCATCTGAATGATGGATCAATTATGAATGACCGACTTTCTTACGAAGAAAAAAAGGAGCTCCCCGATTCGGTCTACGGACTTCCCGAACGGAGAGAATATCCGATGCCGGATGCCGCCCACGTGAGGGCTGCCGAAGCCTATTTCCGCTACTGTCCGGAGGATCTCCGACCGGAGCTTGCGCGTGCGATTCTCCAGCGGGCGCGTGAATTCGGGGTGGAAGTTAAGAGTCCGACTGTTCTTTCTTATGCCGGAATGTGAAAAAAGGTTTCTTTGGAATCGGAAAAGCTGCATCAGAATCTGTTTTTGATGCAGCTTTTCAGTTATTGGTGTCAGAGATCTATTTTTCGTGGGGCGCGTTTTCCTTTGACGATCCTGCGCTTCAGCTCGTGGAGACGGTTGAACTGTTTCATCAGGCGCGGCCAGATGACCGACGGAACGCTCTCGACATTGGCATTGATGGCGTCGCCGGTCGACGGAACGACTGCTTCGGCGCCAAACTGCTCCGGATAGACAACGATGATATTGTTCTGCGAGAAATATTTCCGCAGGAATTCCGGAAGCGATGCCATTGCCGGATCGTGGGAGACCGACGTCTGGCGAGCGGTGACTACCATAAACAGGTCGTCGTCGATAATCTTGTTGGCGAGAAGGACAATGTCGTCCCACTCCTCCATCAGCCGGTATTCGCGGCGGAAGCCGTAGCCCCCGTAATTGAGCACTGCCTCGATCGACCGACGGGTCGTTTCGGTCGTGAAGAAAACCGTGCGGCATCCGAGCTGGCGTCCCAGATTGCCGACACATTTGACCCAGCGGACGAATCCTGTCTCATATTCCGCTTTGTCGGGAACGGCGATGACAAGCCGGCGTATGGTGTTGATCGGGATGTAGCAGCGCGAAATGACGATCATGCGGTTTGTCGACTTCAGCAGCTGGGTCAGCTTCTCGCCGAAAAACGAGTCAATCACTGCCGTGCGGCGGTGAAGGCCGATGACGACTTCGTTGATGTCGCGTTCCTCCATCGTATTGAGCACGCCGGTGACAAAATTGAGGTCGTAGCGTTCGATTGTCTGGATCGGCACATCAAGACTGGCAGCCGTCTGCTCCGCTGTGTCGAGCGACGCCTGTCCGACGGCGCGCGACGACGCCGAATTGTCGTTTCTGACATGCAGAGCGAAGAAATGGTTGTGGCCTCCCGGCTTGAAATCGTGCATCATCATCGAAAGCCCGACGAGTTCAGGCGCGCTTTTCGGGTTGACGACCGGGATCAGCGTGTTGACGACTGTTTTCTGCCGGCGTGCCTCCTGTTCGTCGACGGCCGGAGCGTCCGAAAGAGTCATCAGTTTTAGCTTCTGTGCGGCCCGGGCTGTGCCGATCGAAGAGACGGTGCAGGTCACCAGAATCATCACGATCGTTCCGTCGAGAACCGTCGAATTGAAAATTCCGATTCTGAAACCGATCGTGACAACAGCCAGCGCCACTGCTGTGTGGGCGTTTGAAAGCTGATACATGACCGACCTCTCGACCGGCTGCATTCTGAATATCTTCTGGGTCAGGAATGCCGCGAGCCATTTTCCCGCCATCGCCGTCAGGCTCATGACGGCTGCGACATAGAGCGAGTCCCAGCCGGCAAAAAGAGCGCCGATATTGATCATCATTCCGACTCCGATAAGGAAATAGGGGATGAAAAGCGCGTTGCCGACGAACTCTATCCGGCCCATGAGCGACGAACGCGCCGGTATGAACCGGTTCAGCACAATGCCCGCGAAGAACGCTCCGAAGACGCCCTCCAGTCCGACCCAGGCGGCTGTTTCGGCTGCGAGGAAGACCATTGCAAGGATGTAGACAAACTGCGGAATCGCATCCTTGTAGCGTTTGAAAAACCATCGGGTCACCCGCGGATAGATGTAGACGACCGACAGACAGTAGACAACCAGCCCTCCAAGCAGCCTGACCATCGCAAGGATGCTCAGATGGCCCTCGCTCGCGACGCTGATCGTTCCGGCAAGCACAAGCAGCGAGCCTAAGACCGTGAAAATCGTACCGGCCACTGCTATGACGACCGCTCGGTTTGTCGTAAGTCCGAAGCGGGAGACGATCGGGTAGGAGAGCAGCGTGTGGGCCGCGAACATCGACGCAAGCAGAATCGAGGTCAGGAAGTCGAAGTGGAGAAACGTGGCCCCCGAGATTGCACCGACAATGAGCGGAACGACAAACGTGAACAGGCCGAACACGATTCCCCGTTTGAAATTACGCTTAAGGTGGTACATGTCGATCTCGACCCCCGCCAGAAACATCAGGTAGAGGATGCCGACCGAGCCGAAAACCTCGAAACTCATGTCGCGCGCCAGAACGTTGAACCCGTAGGGCCCGACGATCATCCCCGCGATGATCATTCCGATCACATGCGGAATCTTGAGCCGGCTCAGAAGCATTGGCACCAGCAGGATTATGGCCAGCACGATCAGAAAGATCAGTACTGGCGACGAAACCAACGGATGGATTGCCGGAATGCCGACGGATAGGAGTGTCATGCGGGCGATGGCGCTATAGAGAAAAATCGCAGTTTCTTATTTCTTGTGGGCAAGGATATACTGGGCGATCTGAACGGCGTTGAGGGCTGCTCCCTTCTTGATCTGGTCGCCGACAATCCAGAATGTCAGGCCGCGTTCGTTGGCGAGGTCCTTGCGGAGACGTCCGACGAAAACCGGATCGCAGCCGGCTGCATCCAGAGGCATCGGATAGGATTTCGCCTCGGGATCGTCGACAACGACGAGACCTTCGGCCTCTGCGAAGGCTTTGCGGACAGTTGCCAGGTCGAGCGCTTCTTCTGTTTCGACCCAGACTGCCTCGCTGTGGGCGCGCATGACCGGAACGCGGACACACATCGCGCTGACGCTCAGTTCCGGCGCATGCATGATCTTGCGGGTCTCGTTGAACATCTTCATCTCCTCTTTAGTATAGCCGTTGTCCGTGAAGACGTCGACCTGCGGGATGACGTTATAGGCGAGCTGATAGGCAAACTTCTCGACTGTCGGCTCTTCGCCCCGCTGAAGCTGGCCATACTGGGCGATCAGCTCGTCCATCGCGGCCGCTCCCGCTCCGCTGGCTGCCTGATAGGTGGCAACGTGTACGCGGCTGATACGGCTGAGATCGTTGATCGGCTTGAGGGCCACAACCATCTGGATCGTCGTGCAGTTCGGATTGGCTATGATGTTGCGCGGAGTGTTGAACGCGTCATCGCCGTTCACTTCCGGAACGACCAGTGGCACATCCTCGTCCATTCTGAACGCGCTCGAGTTGTCGATCATCAGGGCGCCGTGGGCCGTGATGACCGATGCATATTTCTTTGAGGTGCCGGCTCCGGCCGACGTAAAGGCAATGTCTACGTCGCGGAAAAGTTCCGGATCATCCGTCAGCTCGACCACTGTGTAGTCTTTGCCACGGAAACTGTAGGTGCGGCCGGCGCTGCGGCTTGAACCGAAAAGTTTGAGGTTGTCGATGGGGAAATTCTGTTCGTCGAGGACGCGGAGAAACTCCTGGCCCACGGCGCCGCTGGCGCCTACAATAGCTATGTTCATTGTCTGTCTGTTTTGAATTCGGTTGCAAAATTATATAAAAATGTAGAATTATTTCTCTTTTCCGCTCCGATTTCCGAACGATTGCGTCCCATTCCTACCGGTAGACGTCGGTCATCGAATGGAGTGTCGCGAAAAGAGATTCCATTGCCGGCGTCAGCTCGACGTCGCGGCGGGCCATCACGCGGCGGGCGATTCCGAGGAATTTGGCGAGGCTGACCTCGCTGAATCCCATCGTGGCACCACCCTCGGAAAACGACCCGACGAAGTTGCGCGGAAACCCTGTCCCGTGGATATTGACCCCGACCCCGACCGTCGTGGCCGTGTTGAACATCGTGTTGATGCCCGCTTTCGAATGGTCGCCCATGATCAGGCCGCAGAACTGCAGCCCCGTCCGCTGAAACCGTCCGCTCGCATAATCCCAGAGCTTGATCTCCGTGTAGTCGTTCTTCAGATTCGAGGCGACGCATCCCGCTCCGAGATTACACCACGATCCGATCACGGCATTGCCCAGAAATCCGTCGTGAGCCTTGTTCGAATAGTCGTGGATGACGACATTGTTGATCTCGCCCCCGACCTTGCAGTGGCGTCCGATCGTAGTCGCGCCGTAGATGCGGGTGAGCATGTTGACCGTCGAACGGTCGAGGATGGCGATCGGACCGCGGAGACACGACCCCTCCATCACTTCGGCGTCCCGGCCGATGTAGATGGGGCCTCCTTCGGTGTTGAAGGTGACGCCTTCGGCTTTGGCGCCTTCGGCCATCAGGATTCTGGCCGACGTTCCGATGACCGTACATGTCTTGCTGACCGGACGCCACTCCATCCGCTCCACGAGGCGTTCGAAGTCGTCGGCGATTGCCGTTGCATTGTATTGAAACAGATGATAGGCGCGCGTGATCTCAGTCAGCTTGCCGGGGTAGGGGAGCAGACGTCCGGGATTCTCTCCGCACGAGGCGATCACCTCGCCGCCATCTCCGGCCGTCAGAGCCTCTCCCGGAAGGAGAAGGGCGACAGCGTCCGCCAGCTCCGGCGTCGGCAGAATGTGGGAGGCGATTATCAGTGAATCCGGGCCCGCCTTTGCGTTCGGATACACCTCCCGCAGATAGTCGGCTGTCGAATAACTGTAGTCCCCCTCGAGAAGCATTTCCCATTTCTGGCGCAGGGTCATGATTCCGAGCAGAAGCTCGCTGATCGGTCGTGTGAATGTCAGCGGCAGAAGCGATGCCGCCACCTCTGGTTTGTCTGATAATATAATGTGTCGCATATTGAATTGCTTTAGTTTGCCAAGATCTTGCAAAATTATTAAATTTGCATGGTCCTCAGTGGCGTTTTTATGAAAAACTTGTAGTGACCATATGAAAAACTTAGTTATATGCATAGTGCTGGCCGTTGTTGCCTCAGTGGTTCTTGTAGGGTGCTGGCATGAATCTGACCCCCGGCTTGCATGTGCGGAAGCCGTGATGGAATCACAGCCCGACTCCGCCTTGAGAATTGTCAGCGCGATCAATCCCGACGAATTCAGCGATGCCCGAAACCTGGCATTGTTTGGACTGCTGTCGACGCAGGCCCGGGTGAAATGCGACATTCCGATAGACGACGATTCGCTTATCGATGCCTCGGTCGGCTATTTCAGGGAGCATGGACCCGACAGCAATCTGATGAAATCGTGCTTCTATCTGGGTTATGTACGATCCGGACTCGGAATGTACGCAATGGCAGTTGAGCCGCTGACCGAAGCAATGGAATTGGCCGGGCTGGAACGCGACGATTATTGGGCGGCTAAAGCTACGGAAGCATTGGGCGACATTTTCGAGCAGGCCTATTGTTATGCTGAAGCGGTGAATTATACCGAAAAAGCAGCCATGCATTATTTAAAAGCTGGTAAAGAGCGGAATCATTTGTTCTCAATGTGTGATTTGTCTTTCCGAAAGTTTAAAAATCGGGAAACAAAAGATGGGTTGAGACTAATTGATAGTGTATTATTTGAGGCCAAGAGAGATTCGATCGATAAGGCCTTAGTAATATATGTTAATAGCTACAGATATGCGATGGGGATGGGGGCAAAGGATGTCGGGGTTGCAACTTCCTCTATGAAAGAGTTGGAGAAATATGGGTATCATTTTACTCCTCAGGATCGTCTTTGGAAGTCGCTGCTTGAACTTTATAAAGGAAATGATGCGGAAACGGCACGGGTTATCGATTCATTGTCACATAGCAGCTTAAGCCTTGCTTCAACAATTACTTATTATAAGGTGTTGGGTGAATACTGCAAAAAGAATAATGATCTGAAAGGAGAATTATTTTGTATTGATACCTTGATAAAATTGCAAAATCAGGAAGTTCATAGAGTTATGAAGCAGTCTGTTTCATTGCCACAACGCAATTATTATCACAAGTTTTCTGAACGTGAGGCCGAACGGGCAAATCGGACTCTACATTTACTATTTGTTATTGGATTCGGACTCATTGTTGTGTCTGTCTATTATACACATATCCTC
>JAIDJZ010000015.1 GCA_029051965.1 Paramuribaculum sp.
GTGCCGCACTTTTGCACGACACCATTAATTAATCTCCTGACCTGAGTTAACAGGCGATTTTATGCATCTTTTGTATTATTAAAGATAAAGTCGCAAATTCTTTTTGCCGCTTTCTGATTGGCCGCTTCAATATCTTCTTTTCCCCATACATCTGAATGATACGAAGATAATGCAGCTGCTATTCCGAAACTGCTTCCAATGTAGCCTCTTTTGTCCTGCACAAGCGTTCCTTTCTTGGTTTTAAACCAGTCCATTCCGATGTGCTTGTTGATATCCTCTTCCAAAAGGATCTTGTTGCCAAGAAGGTTGACCATATCGACAAACTCTTCTTTCGTCATGCCGGCGTCCTCTCGGATTGATTCGATATTATGACCGCTGGCCGGCATAATATGCTCTACATTCACCTTGTCGGGAATGAAGTCGAATGGCAATCCTGCCTCTTTTGCAAAGAGGTATTCATTGAGGTAGACAAGTACGTTTTTATCGTACTCTTTCAGATCATCCATAACATCTTCTATCTTCCAATTAGATTGGATATGAGAATCAAAATCGGAAATTATTGATTCAATCGGATAATTTGCATCGACAAGCTTAAAGTTCTCATTAAACAGGAATGACTTGAAATAACGGGATGAGAATCCGAATTCTCCAACTTCCAACAGTGCGAACAAGCGAAGGAGACACTCCATGATCGGAGTAGCTGAAACGATCGAAATTTCTTCATCCGGAACTCTGAACAGATAAGAAATCAGGAATAGCTTGAAGTTTTCATTGAACTTTAAGAGAAGTTTTGTCAATGGATAAGACTGTATGTCACTCCATATTCTCAGAATCTTTCCAAATTTGCCGCATATTTCGATGGGCGATTCCAGCAGGGCCGGATAGAGAACAGTGTAGTATTTACGTACGCCCGGAGTGGCAAGTTCTCCTTCAGCATACTGATGTTCAGCAGCTCGATTGATATACATGAATTGCTGGAGGACACTGTCGATATTGACAATCTTCTTCAATCCCAATTCATCTGCCTGAGAAATAATCGGCTCCCACATTAATTTGAAATCATCTTGATTCGTTGCGTGTGAGAATAAGTGAGCCGATATGATGTCGGCATCTGAAAGAGGCATGCCGGTTGAGTTCAACGAATTGAACATCGTTATAGCCTGCTCTATCTGCCAGCTCTTGATTTCTATTATCTGACACTTGGACAAAAATCCACTTACAAGCAAATCGAGATTGGATTCCTGATAGGAATGGAGTCGCTCGTAAAAGGACTTGAAGTTACGAAAGAAATTTGTGTATTTATTATCTTTTTGCTTACGCGGAATCTTATAGACCGATTTCTCGGCATCCGAGAACGTACGTGCTTCCAGAATATTGCATAATTCATTTTTATGAAGCTCGTTAATCGACTCATTTTCCAAAATGACTACTCCTTTAGCCTTTGTCCAGTCTTTTTCGATTTCAATCTGCTTACGCACATCTGCCCGGTAGAGAATCTCATAAATCGAGTCAAGACTCTGCTGCAAACTCCTCTTCAGGCCCGCTGCCTCATCGGTGTCCGCCATTTGTCTGAGAACTTCGACTATGCGTAGATGCATCGCCTTAAGCAGCAACAGGAAAGTGGTGGTCCGTTGCTGGCCATCGATCAGATTCAGATAGCCGTCCATCGAACAATCGATAATAATTGTGCCAAAGAAATATGGATCTTCGGAATCCTGGGCTATATAAGTCTCAATATCCTGCCAAAGCTTATCGCAGTTTGCAAGATTCCAGGAATAAGCCCGCTGATATTCCGGAATCCTGAATTTTTCTGATTTCTTTAGATAGACACCAATCGTCTGGAGCTTGGGTTCAATTTCTTTAGGCATATATTCTATTGTTATTTTTTAATATTCAATTTGGCAAACAGCTCGTCGAGTACACCCTGTAGGGGTATTCATCTCAACAGAAGAGAGCCACCAGCCGGCATCGGCAAACATGCGGTTCATCTTCTGTCTAGACTCCGCCTCTGATAATATTGCTAATCATTCGATAACCTAACAATTACCGAATAGTGCAAATTTACGGAAACTTTGGCAAATATGCGCGGATCCTTTCATGAATTTCATGAATTTCAGAGCAAAAGATTGGAAATCTACACCTGGGAAATGCGGCTGCCCGCGCAGAACTCCGTAGACCGGCGCAAGCGTCGGATGCGGCCGTTCGTCATCAGCGGGCTGTCCGCGTGTTT
>JAIDJZ010000150.1 GCA_029051965.1 Paramuribaculum sp.
ATTGTAAAGGTTGAGAAGTATGGAGACAAGCTACTCATAATGAGCGCAATCGACAATCTTCTCAAAGGGGCTTCCGGTCAGGCCGTGCAGAACATGAACCTTATGTTCGGATTCGACGAAAAGTGTGGCTTGCGGCTTAAGCCCTCTGCATTCTAAACAACCGGTCCACGCAGATAAAATGTAATAAAATGGAACTATTTGATGTTTATTCTCTCTACGAAATAGAGCCCGTCAAAGGGGAGGGCAGTTATGTCTTTACGGCTGACGGCACACGTTATCTTGACCTTTACGGAGGTCACGCCGTCATCTCTATCGGCCACGCCCATCCACATTACGTCGATGCTGTCAGCCGGCAGGTGGCCGCTCTTGGATTCTATTCCAATTCGGTCGAAAATTCGCTTCAGAAGCGTCTGGCCGAGAAGCTCGGCCGTCTGTCGGGCTATGAGGATTATAATCTTTTCCTGTGTAACTCAGGAGCGGAAGCAAATGAGAATGCGATGAAGCTGGCTTCGTTCGCAACAGGCCGTAAGCGCGTACTTGCATTCTCACATGCTTTCCACGGACGTACTTCCGGAGCAGTTGCGGCAACTGACAATCCTAAGATTGTCGCACCGTTCAATGCGACCGACAATGTCGTATTTGCGCCGTTCGGAGATGCTGACGCGGCAGGCAAGCTTCTCGAAAGCGGTGAGTTTGCTGCTGTCATTGTCGAGGGAATTCAGGGGGTTGCCGGAATTCGTGTGCCATCGGCGGAATTTATGCATAAGCTGCGTGAGATGACGACTGCCACCGGCACTCTTCTGATTCTTGATGAAATTCAGAGCGGCTATGGACGCACCGGACGTTTCTTTGCTCACCAGCATGCCGGCATACGTCCGGACATAATCACTTGTGCGAAGGGGATAGCCAATGGTTTTCCTATGGGAGCTGTCTTGATTTCGCCTGCAATAGAAGCTCACAAGGGTATGCTCGGAACTACTTTCGGAGGAAACCATCTTGCATGCGCAGCTGCTTTGGCTGTACTTGACGTGATGGAAAAGGAGAAACTGATTGAAAACGCGGCGACTGTCGGCAGTTATCTGATCGAAAAACTCAAAGAGATTCCCGGACTCAAAGATGTGCGCGGACGCGGGCTGATGATCGGCTTCGATGTCGATGGCTCTGGATCTGAGATGCGCAGGCGGCTGCTTTTTGAAAAGAATATATTTACCGGCGGTGCCGGTCCGTCTACTGTCCGTCTGCTTCCGGCACTCGGTTTGAGTAAAGCTCAAGCTGACGCATTTATAGATGCTATAAAACAACTGATTAAATAAAAGAAAAACGTAGATAAGATGAAGAAGTTTACATGCGTCGCAGATATCGGACCTCTTGACGCTGCGGTTAAAGAAGCACTTGAAGTAAAAGCCAATAAGTTCGGCTATACTGAGCTTGGACGCAATAAGACGCTGCTGATGCTGTTTTTCAATTCGTCGCTCCGCACACGTCTGAGCACGCAGAAGGCTGCTATTAATCTTGGCATGAACGTGATGGTCCTTGACGTCAATCAGGGAGCATGGAAACTCGAGACCGAGCGCGGTGTGATCATGGACGGTGACAAGGCCGAGCATCTGCTTGAAGCGATTCCGGTCATG
>JAIDJZ010000151.1 GCA_029051965.1 Paramuribaculum sp.
GAAATCGAGCGAGGTGCCGATATGGAAACCGATATCTGTGCGCCGGAACGAATTGAAAAGAGTCCGGGGCGATTTAAAGTAGTCCGTACGGATTGATGCGAGCGCGGGGATGAAGTCGTCCATGGAATTGATCTCTGCGCGGTAGATTCTCTGCTTCTGGTAGCCGGCAAAGCCGTAAGAATAGTAAAGGCCGGTTTCGACATTCCATGCTACGCTTCTTGCCACATTGAAACGGAAGTTGACAAACACAGGGACATTGAGCGTGACGAAGCGGTTGTTGAGAAATGCTGCGCTCATGCTCAGCCGGTCGTCGCCGAAAATCGCCATGTCGATATTGTAATTGTTGATCGTCACGTTGGCGGATGTACCGAAACCGAGATACTCCCTTATTCCGAAAACAGCCTTAGCCCCGATGCCCCACGAATTACCCATGTTGATGTTCTGGTTAGTGATGACCGGAAAGACTTTTTTATAGTTCTGGGTGATTGTCGATCCTCCGCCGAGGGCATGGATCTGGACCGTCAGCAGCTTTTGAGCGGGAGAACAGTCGACGAAGTCTTCTGTCGGCATAGCTTTCAGAGGAGTGATTGCTGATGCTAACAGAAATAAAATCAATGAGATGGATAAGCGGCTTGGCATGACCGGAAATCTGATTGGAGAAAATGTTATGAAATCAGCCCCAAAGTTAGTGAAAAATTCCGGAATAATATTTTGAAATGCTGTATTGTTGAACTAACTTTGCCGAGAAATTGCGGGGCATCTCGGCCGGAGACCACTGGTATGCGGTGTAGCGCTTTTTCACCACCAACAACGACATTAACCACCTATGTTATTTATACAATCATGACACTTTCCCGCGAAGCAATCTGGCGAACCTCACGCGATTACATTTTTATTACTCTGGGCATATTTCTTTATGCGTTCGGTTTCTCTGCGTTCATATTCCAGGAAAAGGTAGTGATCGGCGGTCTCGCCGGTATCGGAACGATGGTTTTCTTCATCTCTCAGAAACTTTTTGGTGTCGGCGTTCCCGTTGCGGTTTCCACATTTGTGCTCAATCTGGTGTTGCTGGCGTTTGCCTATAAGATTGTCGGCAAGCAGTTTGTTCTCGGAACAGTTTTCGGAGCTGTTCTGGTTTCATTCTTCATCGGTATACTGACACCCCTCTTCGACGGTCCTCTTGTCGAGGGACAGCCTTTTATGAATGTCATTATCGGAGGCTTGATGTGTGGCATTGGCGTCGGTATTTCGTTCACTCACAACGGTAGCACAGGTGGCACCGATATCGTAGCCGCTATGGTCGCGAAAAAATCTAACGTCACTGTTGGACGTACGATGCTCTACACTGATATGATAATCATCTCCTCGTCATATTTGCTTACCAATCAGATCGACAAGGTCGTTTTCGGTTTCATCGTGCTTGCGATTGCTTCGTTCATGGCCGACCTGATTATCAACACAAACCGTCAGGCAGTACAGTTCATCATTTTTTCACCGAAATGGAACGAGATCGCAACCGCGATCAACAACGAGGCAAAGCGAGGATGCACAGTGCTCAACGGCATGGGATGGTATTCTAAGCAGGATGTAAAAGTGCTTCTGGTCATGTGCCGTAAGATCGAATCAGTGACGATTTTCCGCATTATCAAGAGTATTGATGAGAATGCGTTTATCTCGCAGGCCAATGTCAACGGTGTCTACGGTCAGGGTTTTGATGCGATCAAACTGAAAGTGGCGAACAAGACCCGCGAAGAGAAAGTGATGAAGGGGACTGATGTCCCGGCATAAGCTGGGCTGAGTCAGATATGGCCGACAATTATCTCGAAAAAAGAATGGAAGATTACCGCCGCGGAGGCGGACGGAAAGACGTCAGTAGGCATCAGGCCGTCGATCTTTTCATGATTGTGGCTGATCAAGAT
>JAIDJZ010000152.1 GCA_029051965.1 Paramuribaculum sp.
CCAGTGACATTCCGCCAAGAGAGTTTGAGGATTCCAGAATGAAGAACAGCGCGGCTCCGAGCAGGAAGAGAAGCGTGAAGGTGAAGATGACAATCTTGGTGTTCATGTTGAAGAGATGGATCATGCGCGGCGATTCCGGCCGGTGGCGCAGACGGCTGACGCGTCGGGTCACTTCCTGCACGACTGCATCTTTGGTGTTGACAAGGATCGGAAAGCCTATGCTGCCTGAGATGATCAGAAGGGTCATGATCCAGTAGATCGACATGTTGCGTCCGAGCAGGAGCGGGCTGGCCATCCCGTCAGGCAGATTCGAGAATCCGGCGTTGCAGAAAGCCGACAGCGAGTGGAATCCGGAGAAGATGAGCTCTTCCGTCACCGTCATTCCTAACGAACCGTGGATTGACCAGAAGATCAGTCCGGCGCCACACAGTTCGACGATGAAGGTGAACGCCATTATATAGAGCAGAGTCGGGATCAGCGAGTTCATCGATTTCGAGTAGATGACGTCACGCAGCATCAGCTGGCTGTAGATCGATGCGTTTCCGCTGAAAAACAGAGCGAAAAATGATGTGAATGTCATGACTCCGAGCGCGCCGAACTGGATGAGAACGGCCAGGATGCATAGCCCGAGCGGTGTGAATGTCGAGGAAACGTCGACCGGCGTCAGACCGGTCACGCAGACGGCCGAGGTGCTGACAAAAAATGCGTCGATGAGCGAGATCCCTCCGGTGGTGCATTTCGGCAGGATGAGCAGAAGCGTTCCGAGCACGATGAACACCGCAAAGCTGAGCGAAAGCAGAAGGGACGGGTTGGTGCGGCGGTCAAAGAAGCGGTAGAGTCCGAACGAGAGAGTGACTGCCGAGTAGGCTGTCAGTGCGCCGTAGAACATTGTGCCGGAGTAGAGAATCCTCTCGAGAACAGGAATCCAGGGCTTCTCCGGGTGGGGATAGATGACCGGAAGCAGGCTGACCAGAAGAATGATGTCGACGATCCATCGCAACGGACGCGACTCGCTGAGAGTCTTGTGCAGGTTGAAGGTCAGTCCGTAGATAACATTGACTGCGAAAACCCACTGGATCACGCGCATCAGGCGGCGGAGTGTCAGATAGCCGTCGGGGGTGTGGTCGAATCCGACATAGATGACCAGCCCTATGATGCAGACAAACGAGGCTGCAATCGAGCAGTTCATCAGACATCCGGCAATCACGCCGACAACGCGGCTGCCGTGGAACAGTGCTCCGCCGATGCGTGAGCGCACTTTCCGAAGCCAGACTGAGAACTTTCTGTGGATGATGACTTTTCTGGGCATAAGGCGACAAACATACTCCATGCATAAAACTCTTCATGCACGAAATATGTTCAGACGCGGTCCTGAGTCAGCGGGTGTTGGCCGGGGAGGGGAGTGTCTGGCGGCATCGGGCTACTATTCGAGTTCGGAAAGTTCGAGCCAGCGCAGTTCTTTTTCGTCGAGAAGGCCGGTCAGCTCATTGTAGCGTCGGCTGACGGCGTCGGCGTCGGCGATCGGATTGCCGGAGGCGAAAAGAGCTTCGATTTCACTCTTCTCCTCATTCAGCCGGTCGATTTCCTCGGTCAGTGATTCGAATTCGCGGCGCTCCTTGAATGTCAGTCTGCGTTTTTGTTCTGTCTTCTGTTTGGTCTTGTCTGAGGCCGGTTTCTCATTGGTCTGGCGCGAGGCTTCGAGTTTGCGGCGCTCCTCAGACCATGTCCGGTAGTCGGAATAGTTGCCCGGAAAATCCTTGATTGCGCCGTTGCCTTCCATGACAAACAGATGATCGACTATGTTGTCGAGGAAGAATCGGTCGTGGGAGATTACGATCAGACAGCCGTCGAATTTCTCCAGAAAGTCTTCGAGAATTCCGAGGGTGACGATGTCGAGGTCGTTGGTCGGCTCGTCGAGAATAAGGAAGTTGGGACGTCGCAGGAGGGTAACGGCCAGATGGAGGCGTGCCCGTTCGCCGCCTGAAAGCGTGTGGATATATTTCTGCTGGTCGGCCGGAGAAAAGAGGAAGTGGTTGAGAAACTGCATCGGGGTGAGCCGTGTCTTTTCGTCGAGAACGATGTAGTCGGAGATTTCCGAAACGGCATCGATCACTTTCTTCTGCATGTCGAACTCGATTCCGCGCTGGCTGTAGTAGCCGAAACGGACCGTCTCGCCGACGTTCCATTCGCCGCTGTCGGCCGGTTCGAGTCCCTGGAGCATCCGGATGAAAGTCGATTTGCCGACACCGTTAGCTCCGATGATTCCGAGGCGTTCGCGGCGTGCGAAGTTGTAGGAGAAGTCTTTCAGGATGACCTTGTCGCCGAATTTCTTGCAGATACCTTCGGCTTCGAAAATCTTAGAGCCGATATAGGAGGATCTGACTGCTCCGAGTTCGATGTTTTTCTCTTTGTAGGCTCCGTTGGCACGCTCCTTGAGGTCGTAGAAGGCGTCAATGCGGTAGCGGGCTTTTCCGGCGCGGGCCTGAGGCTGGCGGCGCATCCATTCCTGTTCGCGGCGAAGGGTGTTGCGCACTTTTGCGACTTCGGCGTTTATCGCTTCTATCCGTTCGGCGCGCCGCCGCAGATAATAGTCATAGTTGCCGTCGTAGGTGAAAGTGGTCGCCATGTCGATCTCGATGATCCGGTTGCAGATCCGGTCGAGGAAGTAGCGGTCGTGGGTCACCATGAGAATCGTGACGTTCTGACGCGTCAGATATGATTCGAGCCATTCGATAATCTCGATGTCGAGATGGTTGGTCGGCTCGTCGAGAATCAGCAGGTCGGGCTGTTCGAGAAGAGTGCGGGCTATGGCCACGCGTTTCTGCTGTCCGCCTGACAGGGTGCTGATCGGAGCCTGCAGGTCGGTGATGTTCAGGCGTGTGAGAAGCTGACGAAGCCTGTCGTCGTAGTCCCATGCGCCGGCGGCATCCATCCGCGAAATCGATTCTTCTATCTCTTTCTGGCTGCCCGAAGACATTGCAAGCTCATAGGCTGCCGTGACTTTCGCCATCGGTGTGTCGGGATGCATGCAGGCTTCGATGACGGAGGACCCTTCGGGAAACACGGGACACTGGTCGACGATGCCCACTTTTATTCCGGAACGGAAGGTGACGGTTCCGCTGTCGGGGCTTTCCTTGCCTGCGATGATGCGCAGGAGAGTGGTTTTGCCTGTTCCGTTTTTCGCGATCAGACCGATTTTGTCTCCTTGGTTAACTCCGAACGTGATGTCGGAAAAGAGCATGCGGTCGCCGTAGCTTTTGGTGAGGTTCTCGAGTTGAAGATAGCTTATCATTATCGGGCAAGTGAAAAGTTGAATGAAATACCGAAGGCGGTGTTCGACGTCGGGTAGGCGGTCGAGGAGACGAGTGGCGTGTTGATCTGATGTTCGAAATAGAGACCCAGTGTCAGGCGTCGCGACATGATGTAGTTGGCGGCAAGGTTGAACGTGATCGACCGCGTTCCGGAGGTTGCCTGAGTGAAGGCGTTTTCGATGCGTCGGATCAGAGCTGTTGTCTCAGAGTAGGCGAAGTCGGCGTTGACGGTCAGGTCGTTGCTGACTCCCTGCTGAGATCCTTTCATTTTCAGGACAGTGTTGAAACCTACGATCTTATAGCCCATGCCGGCTGATATGCCTCTCTGGTTGGCCTCGACGATCTGGCCGGCCGAGGTGTTGAGGGTCAGAGTTCGTGCGTCGCGGTATTCGGCGTTGAACGTCATGTTGTTGTAGAGCGTGGCGGTCATTCCGATGAGCGGAGAGAATCGTTCGGTAATGGCCACGGACGATATGTTGTAGGGCGACGATGGTATCGGCTGGCCTGTTATTTCGTCGAGTGTGAAGCCGAGTGTCGATCCGTCGGCAGCGAGCCAGTTGAGATAGGATGAGTAGGATCCGACGGTGTAGGTGCACTGATAGGCGTGGTTGAGCGTGAGCGACTTGAAGATCGAGCCTATCGAGCCGACGGATGTCAGTCCGTCGTAGGTGATTCGCCAGTTGGGGAGGATCTGGGCGAGCGACGGGAACGGATTGAGCGATTGTTTGCCGACGTTCGTTCCGGTGTAGGCGGAGAGGAATGCGGGGATCAGTACGTCGGAGCTGGTCGCCGAGACAGTGCCGACTTCCGGGTTGAAGACCTGTCCGGCATTGGGGTTTTCGGTCATGAAGCCTGTCGAGGGGTAGCGAACGCCGCGGTACTGGTCTTCGAAGCGTGAGGCGATCACCGGAATGTTTTCGAGGAATCTGTTGAAAACCGCGCTCTCGTAGTTGTTGGCGGCCGACGAATAGTTGAGAGCTGTGGCTATCGCGCAGTGAGTCTTGGTGTAGCTTCCGGCAAGGGTGACCGGCATGTTGTCGTACATGAACTGGACCTGACGGGAGCGGTTGTCGGTGCGGTTGCCCGTCACCTGGATTTTCAGTCCGCGGATAGGTTCGAATGCGAGTTCGACGTTGAATTCCTGGGTGTGGGAGTAGATGGCCGGCGAAGTCTGTCCGTCGGCACCTTTGAGCCATCCGCGTTCTTTAGCGCGGTCGATGTAGCTTTCGTCGGTGAATCCGAATGCAAAGTCGAGTCCGGGAGCGAGCGGTCCCCAGCTTGCCGTCTGTCCGAAGACGTTGCCGATGTCGGGGACGAACAGCGGCAGCGACATGGAGCGTGTGTCGCGCCAGCGGATTGTCGCCGATCGCGTGGCCATCAGAAAGCGGGTTGCATGTTCGCCGATTTCAGTCCAGACAGTTTTCTTTTCGTTAATGACTTCCAGAACCGTGAATTTGACGTTGATCGAATCGCGGTTGAGCACCTCGATCGAGTTGGCATCGATTGTCTTTGTCTTGAGTGTATAGGGCTTGCCAGTCTTGGCATCGACAGCCGTTATCTTTACTTTTTTGTTGCGGAGATTGTGTTTTATGATTGTCGACGTGTCGGGTTTGAGCGCAAAGGTCCGTTCGAACCGCTTTGGCTTGACGACAGGTTTCCGGTCTGATTTCTTTCCGCCGTTTTTCCGGTTGGCTGAGGTGCGTTTGGCCGATGAGAAGCGGGTGTTGATTTTTTTGAGATAGGCGTTTTTGTTGTAGAGTCCTTCGAAGTTGATGCGGCCGTCGGCATTCCATGTGGCCTGATTGCTGATCGTGTTGCCCATGTTGACATCCTCGACCGTCGCGCCGCGGTCCCAGCGGTAGGTCGCGTTGTAGGTTGCGTTGGCGGAGATGAAGTCGAGCACGGGGATGCGGTTGAAGGGGGCGCGGTAGCTTCCGGTGAAGGTCTGGTTGTAGGCCCACGGTGTTCCCATGTGGAGGATGCTTTGCCAGACGGTGTCGCGCCATTCACGGTATCTGTCGGGGAACAGACGCCGGTTGACAGCTCCGATGGGTTCCTCGATGCGTGCCTGTGTGTTGGAGTTGAAGGTCAGCTGGAGGGTTTTGGTGAGATTCCATGTCAGCGAGAGCTGGCGGTCCCAGAGGAAGTTCTTGCTGACGGAAACCGGCAGCTGGAAGTCGATGTCGGTCTCGCTGCGGGTCTGCTGCTCGTAGTAGTAGCGGCTCATTGTTGTCAGGAACGAGATCGAGTTGGGGAACCAGTTGAGTTCCCAGTCTTTGAAGAACTGGAGATTCTTCGACCGGCTTTTTATTGATTTGAAGGGTTTGAATCCTTTGATGTAGGGTGTGTAGGTGTACTGGAACGAGCCGCGGTAGTCGTTGAGGTTCTCATATTCGGTTGTCGGGTCGGATTTGGCCGATTTGCTGAATGAGAAGTTGACAGTGAAGTTTGCGGGGTCCCAGGGCATCGGATTCTTGCTTCGCACATCAAACTGGAGGCCTGAGACGCTGAAATTCTGCTGCGTAGACCGTTCGATTGCATAGGCTTTGATCGAGTCCTGTTCGTTTTTGGAGGCGCCATCGAGGGCGTCCTTGAGAAGAACGTCCTGGTCGAGAGGATTATATTTAGGCGTTGTTGTCTCTTTTGTCATCGAGTAGAAGATGGGGGCGCGGAGTTTGGCTTTCTCAGGCAGAAAGCGCCCGAGATCGGCCTGAACGGCCACCGAGTAGCGCGAGTAGTCGTCCATGCGGCGCTCGTTGAGGCTCTGGTCGACTCCACCGAAGCCGGAGCTTTCGTGGTGGTAGGTGGCGTTAAGGGTGGCTATGTCCGAAAGACTCAGCTGGGCGTTTCCGCTGGCAGCCCAGCCTCCGGAGCTTTCGAAGTCAGTTACTTTCAGCTCGTTGACCCAGACGATTCCGTCTTTGACCGATGAAGAGTTGTTGCGGACGCCGACCATCATCACTCTGACATCGCTGAGCGAGGGATTTCCCTTGACGGAGATGCGGTTGCTCTCGTTGTCGGGGTCGCGGCCCGAATAGACTGTAGCAAAGCCTACACCCTCCTGTCCCTCGCGTTTTGCCTGATTGCGTTCTTTTTTCAGGTCAACGAGGTTCTGGAGTCTGAAGTTAAGGAAGTTGCTTTCGGGCCAGACGATATAGCGGTCAGATTCGCCGTCGCTGTAGTGGCCGAATGGAGTCAGTCGCAACGGCACTTCATATTCGTAGAAGTTGTTTTTCACATCGGAGCCGAGGCGCACGAAGACCGACAGATCGCCGTTGGAAAGCGAGCGGGAGTCGTCGATGAGCTGTTCGGCATGAACCCACATCTGCATGCGTGCATAGTTGCGGAGGTCCTGCGATGTGTTGCGGTAGACGGCTCTTGCGTCGCCTGCCTGCAGGTCGGTGACCTTAAGCGAGAGCGACTGTTCGTTGAGCTGAACGATCTGCGACTGGCCCGGATCGGAAATTCGGGTCACGCCGGGAGGCAGCACGTAGTTGACAGGGGTGCGGCCGGAGTTTTCCTCGATATTGACAACCGAAACGTCGAGTTTTCCGTCGGCGGGAGTGTCGCCGCGGTTGTTGAGGTTGAAATCATAGACGCGCCAGTCGCCGCGGACGAGTTCGAGCGAAGCGAAGCGCAGGTGGGTGGTTTCCTTGAATCCGGTCATGAACATGCGGACAAACCGGATTGTCGAGAATCCGTTGATCGATCCGACGATTTTTTCATATTCGTCGAGCGGAATCTTGAACTGATACCATTCGACTTCGATCGATCCGCCGTCGCGGGTGGCCTGCACGGAAACCTGTTTGTCAGTGATGTAGTTTTTTCCGACAACGAGGTCTTCGGGGCGGATAGATACTTTGTACTGATAGTAGCGTTCGTATTCGTTGAGCGTGTTGTCCTGATTGATGTCCTCCACGTCGGGAAGAGATCTCGACGACTGATAGAGCGGTTCGCCCGCCTCGTCGGGAGAGAGGGAGTTGCCTTCGACGCCGTTGTAGCGTTTGTAGCGTTCGAGGATGCCGAGGCGTTCGGCGTCGTAGTCATAGCCGCGATAGAAGTGATAGTTGTCGCCGGCTGGGTCGTTGAGCGGCGAGAACGGATCTTTTTCCATCCGTTCGAGAGCCGACGCCGAGAGTCGGTTTCGCAGGTTTTCGACATAGCGGGCATAGGAATCGAAGATGAACTCGTCGTCGTTTTTCAGTCCGTCGAGACCGACATCCTGATTCCGGCGGGCTTCGTCGTTGTTGTCGAAGGCGTAGGTCAGGGAGTTTTCGGAGCTGACGCGTCCCCAGACCGTGGTGCGGGTGTTGTCGGTAGAGCCGTTATAGGGCAGACCGTTTTCGTAGCTTTTCAGACCGTCTTTGAGGATGTCTTCCGAAATCTCGCCGAAATTGAAATAGAGGTCTCCTCCTTCGTAGTTGGGATTTTCCGGGTCGAGAAACGGGTTGAGAAGCCAGAACTGGACATATTCGATATTGCTCTGTTCGAAATTGGTGTTGTCGAGACGGCGCATTATTCCTCCCCAACGTTTTTCGGGACGGGTCAGATTGCCCTCTTCGTCAATGTTGACATCGTCGAGGTTGTAGGGGCCGCGCTCTTTGGGATAGAACGAAAGGTTGAGGGTCTGGATTGTCGACGATTCGCCGACAGTCAGCTGCCGGTCGGGATAGATTTCGTAAGAGTTGATTTCGCGGATATAGGGGTTGCTCTGCATCTTCAGGTCGTTGCGGATGTAGGCCGGTGCGAGCGATGAATTCCGCGACGTGAACATGCGGTCTATGTAGTACCAGTTGAGAAGCGCGCGGTTTTTCCCGTAGTCGACATTGTTGCTCAGGGCTGCTTCGGGAAAAAGTGCCGACGAGGAGTTGTCGTAGGGGGTTGAGGCAAGAAACCACGAGTAGGGCGACCGGAGGTCGATTCCGGACTGAGCCGACTCGAAGTCGTCGATATAGGAGCTGCCTTTGTTGCTGCCGCTCTTCTGCTGGTGGGGGAGGAGTTGCGCGAATTCGCCCTGGAGCGAGAGCCGTGACGGAGCGGTCGCGTTGACGGTCGGAATCTTGTTGACAAGATTTGTCAGCCACATGAATTCCTTGTTGTAGGCGAAGTTGAGTCCCCACATTGTGTTGCTGACCGTTTCGTCGCCGATATTGACTTTCTCGGTGAGTGCTTTTTCTCCGTAGTGGAGGAGTGTTCCGCCGAGGGTGAAGTTGTCGCTGAACTTGTAGCTGAGGTCGAGTCCGAGCAGGGTTTTGCGCTGGGTCGAGAAGAGCGACTGGTTTTCGAGAGTCACGCTGATGCTCTGTCCCGAGTCGATGATGCTCTGGTTGGTGATGGTCACGATTCCCATCGAATAGTCGACTGTATAGTCGGAGTTTTCGGTCAGCACGACTCCGCCGGCAGTGACAACGACCGATCCGCGCGGGACGTTCATGGCGTTGAGGCGTATCTGTGAACCGGATGAAGCCTGATATTCACCGCTTAGAATGAATTTGTTCTTGTCGGCAAACTGTCGGGCGACGACGAGGGTCGAGTCGTAGAGCTCCTGATAGACATACTGCCGTGCGAGTTCCTGATTGTTGATCTTGGAGGCGAGATGCGAGCCGAACGGCTCTACGACCGGGAAAATGATCTTTCCCGTCGAGGAGTTGACCGTGTAACCTTCGATGTAGTCGAAGAATCCGTCGGAGTTTGTCTGATCGTTTGAGTCAAGACGGTCGAGGTTCATCACCTGCAGAAGCGGTTTGTCGGATATGCCGGGCACGGGAAGATAGTTGATCTCGGTTCCGGTCGTGTCCGAGAGATATTTGATCTGGAGCTTGAAATTCTGTTTCTGCAGCTGGTAGGCGCCGAGCGAATAGACGTTTTTCATCATCAGATCCCACATCGGCAGGCTTGTGGAGATGGTTGTGCCCTTGATCATTTTGACGAAAAGCGACTGGGTTGTCGACGAAATGTCGCTTGAGAATTCACCGACCTGATAGGCACGGCCGTTGTAGGTGTATTCAAACGCGATTCCGAGCACGTCGTCGCTGTTCATCTGGCTTTTGAACGAGATGTAGCCGAGGGTGGGGTTGAGGGTGTATTCGCTCTCTGTCAGCAGACGTGCGCTCTCGACTTTCTCGTAGTCGTGGCCGCCTTCGATTCCGTAGGCCGCCAGTGGCTGAAGCACCTGTGTCACTTCGTCGATATTTCGTGCGCCGGGATATTCGCTCTTGATGACCGAGAGCAGATTGTTGGACTGATTGCAGGGGTTGGCATATGCGGGATCACCCTGCCAGTAGTGGTTGGCAAGGTTGGAGTTTTCGCCGAGGTCCATGAATGCCACGATGTTGCGGCTCTGGTTGAAGTTGCCCGACTTGTTTGTGACCCAGACTTCGACGCGTGTGATCTGAATGCCGGAAGCCACGTAGGGGAGTTTCGAGGCCCACGAGTCATAGTTGTCGCGGAAGAAATGGGCCAGAAAGAAGTGGCGGTTCTGGTCATATTCGTCGGCATTGATTCTGAAATCAGTCGTCTGCGCGCCTCCTTTTGTCGAGATAGAACGCGATTCCGAATTCTGTTGCGACACGAGTGCCGTAGCGGTCAGTTTCCCGAACTGGAGTTTGGTCTTCAGACCGAACAGGGCTGTCGAACCGCGTATCAGCGACGATCCGGTTGTCATGCTGACGTTACCGGCCTCGATGCTTTTGACGATGTCATCCTCCTTCCCTTCATACTGGAGTTTGATGTTCTTGGAGTCGAAATCGAAAGTCGCGTCGGTGTTATAGGTCATGTTGAACTTCATCCGGTCGCCGACCGAAGCCTGGACTGTGGCCTGGATCTTCTGGTCGAAGTCAAAAAAGGTGTGGCGGCGTGAGTTGAGCGAAAGGGCAGGGTTGTCGTTTTTTGTTGACTTGATGCCCATGTCGATCTGCACCGATCCCTGAGTCTTCAGGCTGACACCGCCCGGACCGAATATCTTTTCAAGCGGACCGAGCGCGAAGTTCATGTCGAGGATGTCGAACGGCTGTTTCTCCTTCTGAGTCAGTGCTTCGGAGTTGCGCTTGCGGTAGTAGGCCTGCATCGACTGGCGGGTCTGCCAGTCGTTGTATTGCTGGGGCGTAAGGATAAACGGAGTCGTGAGTGCCATGTCGACGCCTGTTGTGCGGCTGACGTATCAGACTGTGTCCGGATGCTAGGCGGTGTCTGGACGGCAATTT
>JAIDJZ010000153.1 GCA_029051965.1 Paramuribaculum sp.
ACTATCAGAACGCTTCGTTTGAAACCGGCGAGGAATATTTCCCGCTCCCCGTCGCCCAATACAACTTCTCTGGCGGAATCTACGTCCAGAACCCCGGCTACCCCGCATTCTGACACAACTTCGCATAAGGTAATTGATTGTATATGGTAAGTAAGAAAGAGGGAGGGTCAAATTTTTGAATTTTGACTCTCCCTCTTTCTCACTTATCTCTTATCCCCTCAGACTGATATCCTTTCCGCATAAGTTTTTTATACAGCCAAACAAAGGGCAAAAGCGGTATGATACTCGCTCCCCATGCGATACAGGACGTCATGATATAGGCTAACCCTTTGAAACCTTCACGAATTCCGGTAGCCCACATAAAGGAAAAGACAAGAATGAAAGGACACACGACGATCCAGCTCAAAAAAGCGCATGGCAGCCAGCCAATATCCTTTATCATCGGATAGACGATCAATCCGCCAATCATGTAGGCCGATTCCCAGACAAGAAACAGCTCAGCATTCCGAACTGAAAATAAATCAGCAAACGCACCTGCATCAAGAAATACAAATCCCGAAAAAACGATCATCGCAACAGGCATAAGGGCAACCGTAGCCATCCACACCCAGAACCGGCTCTTATATTTCGACACCACTGCCATAGGCTACTTCTTTTTGTGGTTGAACCTGATGGTTTTCTTGGCGTTGCGTTTGGGATATTTGACATTGATCATCACCGGGTCGTCGTAGCCCTCGGCTTCGATGCGGAGTGTCGCTTCTTTGAGGGGCTTGCCGTCTTCATCCTTCAATCCCAGTTCATAGTCCCAATAAATGCGACACGGGTGCTTTTCATCAACGTAGTCAAGATAGACAATATCATAATCCTCATCTCCGTCTTCATCAGTCCAGACCCGCTCCACAGACAAGTCATTACGGTCTATCACGTTGCCGTTTTCGTCAGTTACGTGGAGATCGATATAATGGTTCTCCTCCCTCTTAACATAAACGGCTCCGGCAACTAAAACTACATCTCCCATCAATCCGGATCGATCTTCAGTCAACACTGCCTGTATCGGGTCAGACGATGCCCCCACGCATATGGTTTCGGAAGCATAGCCAACAAATGAAACCTTGATGGAATCGCCTGTGCAAGCGTCAATCTCAAACTTCCCGTCAATGTCAGTCGCCGTTCCCTGCCCGGTTGTCAGGTTCATGACCGTTGCTCCGATCAGTACTTCGATGCCTGTCGAGTCCGCAGCTGTGTTATATTGGCATTTGACAACACCTTTCACCTTTCGGGAATCAAGACGAGTCGCAGCCATAGTGTCGGACGCGAGGACCTGAATGCTGTGCGACGACTGCGCCACGGAGGTCGTCGGCATAAGCATGGCGAGTGATGCCGCCGAGATACCGGCGAGGGCTACGGCTTTCCCGGCGAGGGAACGGGCGCGGAGCTGCTGCTCAAGGTAGCGCACCTCGGCCTCGCACTTGGGGCATGTGCCGAGACAATCGCCCTTATAGCGACATTCCGACGTGGCAAACTCGATGCCGTT
>JAIDJZ010000154.1 GCA_029051965.1 Paramuribaculum sp.
GGCGGAGCCGCTCTCTCGACAGTGCAGCGCTACTATCTGAACACCTGCGAGCAGTGGTTCACCAACGGCAAGCGCAACCCGGCCATCAAGATGCCGATTAAGACCAACCGCAGTCATCGTCCCAATGATGATTTTGCCGGCATGTCGAGCATGATGTCGGCACGATCGGTACTGAACTGGGATCTGACGGAAGAGCCGTTCATCACCTATTTCAATATGGGTAACGGAACCTTCTTCAACTGGCACGGCGAACGCGTGAGCGAAAAGCCGTGGTACAACATCGGCGTACAGGACTACCTCCCGACTTGGCGCTGGTGGTTCGCGCCGACCTTCCTTCAGAAGGATGTGACCGAAGGGACCACCCACATGGCAGCCGACATGACCTGGGAAGACGCCTATTTCGGCGGCTCATGTCTGCAGATCTCCGGATCGGCCGAAGAGGAATATCTGCACCTGTTCAAGTCTGAATTCAAGCTTACCGCCCAGATGACTATCCGCGTCCGCTACAAACTTCTCGAAGGAGAGGGCGATGTCGCGCTCGTCATGTCAAACAAGGGCACGGAAGGCACACCTCTGGCATTCCTGTCTCCGACCTCTTCGAAGACCAATGTGCTGACGACAGTGGCCACTTCGGAGGAACTTCGTCGCAAGTCAGTGGAAGACGGCGCAGAAGGCTGGCAGACAATCGAATATAAGCTGACCGCAGCCGAAGCCAACCGCGCGTTCAAGAATCCTCTCGCGGTGATCGGTCTTCAGATCAAGAACGCCAAGAACCTCAAACTCCTTCTGGGCGAGTTCAGTATATTGCCCAACAGCACGTTCGCCACACCTTCCGCTCCAAAGGTAACCCTCACGAAGTCGCTCTACTGCGACATGAAGGGCGTTGACGGCAAGATCGTCTGGGACATGCCTAACACCAAGACAGTCGGCGAGCCTGTCTACAACAGCGATGTCAATGCATCGATGTATAAGGTCTACGCACAGGAAGAAGGTGGCGAGCCTGTCTTCATGACCTCTACCACCTCCTGGGCAGCCATCGCGTTTGCCGCACCGAACACCGACGACACGAAGAAGATCCGCTTCGGCGTGAGCGCGGTTTCGACCGACTTCGCCTCTGAATCAGAAATCAGCTGGGGCGAATATCTCGAAAAGGGCGACTATACCTACAGCGACGAGATCTCGATCAACAAGACCACAATCAAGGTCAACGAATCGTTCAAGCTCGGTTATGTCGATCCGCGTCACAGCGCATCGAGCTTCAAACTCTATGA
>JAIDJZ010000155.1 GCA_029051965.1 Paramuribaculum sp.
CGTGGGCTCGGAGGATGTGTATAAGAGAGAGGGGTATGGACCAACACCGCGCAATACAACATCGATTTCGGCAAGAACTCCCTGATGGCTCTCGTCGGCGTCGAAGCGAAGAGAAACCATTTCGAAGATATGTTCGGCGAAGGCAAAGGATTTGTGATCGAAGATCCCGACTATCTCTATCTCGGCAACGTGACGACAAACAAAAACACCGGTTCCGGAGCCTCGAACTACTCGATGTTCTCCGTGTTCGGAAAGATCAACTACACATGGGACAATAAATATCTCGTTTCGTTCACTCTCCGACGCGACGCCTCATCGCGCCTCTCGACCGAACACAACTACGACTGGTTCCCCTCGGTTTCCGCCGGATGGCGCATCTCTCAGGAACGATTCATGGAAAACACACGCTCATGGCTGACCGACCTGAAGATCCGCGGCGCCTACGGTGTAAACGGCAACGACATCATTGCCAACGATGCGTTCTATGCCAAATATGCCATGGACCTCGACCGTGCCGCATATGCGATCGGAGGCGGCAACTCTCTCGCAGCCGGAGCTCTACGCTCTCGTAGCACCAACCCCGATCTGACATGGGAAAAGACCTATCAGACCAACGTCGGTTTCGACGCCGCGTTCCTCAACAACAGCCTCACCATTTCGTTCGACTACTTCCACAAGAAAACCAATGACATGCTCGTGGAGAAACCCTATATCGCAACCATCGGCGAAGGCGGCTACTGCTGGTACAACGGCGGCTCGATGGTCAACAAAGGCGTCGAAATCACCGCCGAATGGCGACAGTCCGTCAACAAGGATTTCAGCTACAGCATCGGACTCAACGTGACCGCAATGAAAAATGAAGTGACCGGGCTGATGGATGACATCTACTACACCTGGGGAGGCGGCAACGGACGCGACAAAAGTATCGTGGGACAGCCTCTCGGTTCTTGGATGGGCTACAAGACCGACGGTGTCTTCCGCACTCAGGAAGAGGTCGACGCCTACAAGGAAAAATACCGCATCAGCTTCGGAAACCCCGCAGTAGGCCGAGTGCGCTATGTCGACACAAACGGCGACGGCGAAATCAGCGACCGCGACCGCACATGGCTCGGCACCGATCTTCCGAAAGCCCAGTTCGGACTCAACCTCGGGGCCGCATGGAAAGGCTTTGACTTGAGTCTCTTCTTCAACAGCATTGTCCGCGACGCCTGGAACAACTCCCGATTCTACACCGACTTCTTCCCCCTCTGGACCGGCAACCACGGCACTCAGCTTCTCGACGCCGCAAAAGCCTACGACAGCTACCTGAAGACTGGCTACTACAGCTCTGACGTCCCCGCCCCTTCGGTCAACAACTCCAACAATGAGAACGAAAGCTCGGAATACTTCATCGAGGACGGCTCTTTCATCCGGCTCAAGACCCTCTCGCTCGGCTATACCCTCCCGAAGAACATCCAGAACAGACTTCGTCTTAAAAACGCCCGCGTATATTTCCAGGCCCAGAACCTGTTTACCATCACCAAATATAGCGGAGCGGACCCTGAAGGCCTCGGCTATCCCTACGCCCTCCCCCGCCAGTACACATTCGGCATTCAGTTCGGTTTTTAACTCAATCTCTTAAATCTCGACAAAAATGAAACTCAAACATATAGCAGCTGCCGCTCTCGTTGGTCTTTCAATCAGCGCCTGCAGCGACGATTTTCTTGAAAACAAACCCCAGGGGTCCCTGTCGGAAGGCAACATGAACAATCCCGAAGCCGTAGACCTCCTTGTCAATGGCGCATACGCGACTTTCGGATGCCGCTATGCCGACTCCAATGATCCCCACTGGTTTCCGGTCACAAACTGGAGCTATGGCGAAGTCCGGGCCGACAATGCCTACAAAGGTGGCGGCGGAGAGACCGACGCATGGGAAATCCACGACATGGAGACAGCCAGAATCCAGCCCAACAACGGCTTTCTCGACGGAAAATGGTTCAACGTCTACTGCGGCATCTCTCGCTGCAACTCGGCCATACGCGCCCTCCGTAAGGTCGACGAAAACATCATCAAAGAAAAATCAACCCGGATCGCCGAGATTCGCGTAATCCGTGACCACTGGTACTTCGAGCTTGTCCGCCTCTTCAACCGCATACCCTATATGGATATCGACCTGCCCGAAACCGAATATCAGAAAGTCCCGAACGACGAATTCACCCGCGAAGAACACCTCGGCCGCATTGCCGCCGACCTTCTCGATGCCGCCGGAAGTCTCCCTGACACCCAGGATGAAATCGGCCGCGTGAACCGCCGCATCGCCCTCGCCTATGCCGCCAAAGTGAAACTCTATCAGGCCTACGAACAGGATCCCCGGACCAACGCCGTGGTCAATATCGACAAACAGCTGCTTCAGGAAGTGGTCAGCCTGATTGATCAAGTGCAGGGCTACGATCTCCTCGCCGACTTCCAGCACCTCGACATGCTTGAATATGAAAACGGACCGGAATCAGTCTTTGCCATCCAGTTCTCGAAAGACGACGGCTCGAGCAGCGCCGGCCGAATCAACTGGAGCATGCTCCTGAACGCTATGACCGGCCCCGGATGCCCCTGGCAGGGCGACGGCTTCTTCCTCCCCTCACAGGACCTCGTCAATGCCTATCAGACCGATGCCGACGGACTCCCCCTGTTTGACTATCAGCAGCGACCCGACTACGGCAAAGTAGTGTTCGATGCCGACGGAAACTACTCGCTCGGCAATGTCGACGGCAACGTCGACCCGCGCCTCGATTTCGTTGTCGGACGCCCGACCATCCGCTACAAGACCTTCTCCGAACGACCCTGCGGCCTGTGGGTTCGCAACAGCGACACCTACGGCTACAACAATACAAAACGCTTCTGGCTGTCACCCGAATCTCCCGACGCCACACAAGGCTGGCCCTGGGGCGCCTCGGCTCTCAACTGGCAGATCATCCGCTATGCCGATCTGCTACTCTACAAAGCGGAAGCCCTGATCGAAATCGGCGGCAACGGACTGGAAGAAGCGCGCACATTGATCAACCGCGTACGCACCCGAGCAATGAACAGCGACTACGTCCGGGATTTCAATAACCCCGACAACTATGCCGCCAACTACAAAATCGGCCTCTATCCTGCTTCCGGATGGACTCAGGACTATGCACGCCGGGCTCTGCGCACAGAGATGCGACTCGAAAAAGCTATGGAAGGAGAGCGCTTCTTCGACCTCGTTCGCTGGGGCATCGCAAAGGAAACGATGAACAACTACTTTGCAGCAGAAAAAGACAGCCGGATCTACTATCAGAACGCTTCGTTTGAAACCGGCGAGGAATATTTCCCGATCCCCGTCGCCCAATACAACTTCTCTGGCGGAATCTACGTCCAGAACCCCGGCTACCCCGCATTCTGACACAACTT
>JAIDJZ010000156.1 GCA_029051965.1 Paramuribaculum sp.
TGCAGATGACTGGATACGAGCTTTCTTCCTGTATCGTGGGCTCGTAGATGTGGCTAAGAGACAGAATCTACACCTACGACCTCGCCACCGGCGTCAGCTCCCTTGTCGAAGAACCGGAAATCGCGGGCATCAACCTCGACGACTACACGACCGAACAGGTTTTCTACACTTCGACCGACGGCACCCGCATTCCGATGTTCATCACTTACAAGAAAGGTATGAAGCGCGACGGAAAGAATCCGGTGCTTCTCTATGGCTACGGAGGCTTCAACATCTCGCTCCCCCCGTCGTTTGCCGCGAGCCGCCTGCTGTGGCTTGAAAACGGAGGCATCTATGCAGTGGCCAATCTCCGCGGTGGCGGCGAATACGGTGAGTCATGGCATCGCGCCGGCACAAAGCTGAACAAACTCAATGTGTTCAACGACTTCATCTCAGCCGCAGAATATCTGATCAAAGAGAGATGGACATCTCCCGAAAAAATGGTGATCGAGGGTGGCAGCAACGGAGGTCTTCTCGTCGGAGCGACCGTCAATCTCCGTCCCGACCTGTTCAAAGTCGCAATTCCGAAAGTAGGCGTCATGGACATGATGCGCTATCATCTCTTCACAATCGGCTGGAACTGGGCCTCCGACTATGGAACAAGTGCCGACTCAAAGGAGATGGCCGACTATCTGCTGAACTATTCACCCCTCCACACGATCAAGAATGACGGCACTTCCTACCCCGCGATTCTTGTGACGACAGCCGACCACGACGACCGCGTAGTGCCTGCCCACTCCTTCAAATATGCCGCCGCGCTTCAGGAAGCCAACACCGGCAATGCCCCCAAACTGATCCGCATCGACTCCAACGCAGGCCACGGCGGAGGCAAACCGATGAGCAAGGTGATCGACGAAAATGCCGACTGCTATTCATTCATCTTCCACAATCTTGGAATTGATCCCACTGCCGGAAAGTGAACAGACTGAAAATGACATATCCTCTCATAGCGGCTGCCTTCCTGGCAGCCGCTATGACAGCATGCTTCACGGGAATTGAGAGCACACCCAAGATCACAGACAGCGAGATCCGGCGACAGAACGTCCGAGAACGTCCCGAAGACAGCTATCTTTCGGACATCAAAGCCGAACCCTTTGAAAAATGGACCCGGGGCAAAAAGTTCTATGTGACCGACAACCGATTCTCGCTTCTGCTTCTTCCGTCAGAAGAAAAAACAGACTCTCTTGCCGGACAGGTCGTGAGCTTCGAGTCGTCCAAAGAACTGACTGACATCACCGGAAACCGCATTGTCGAACTGACCTTCACCACCGACAATGGCACTCCACTCTCCTACCGCACCTCTCACAGCCGCACAGCCATCGAAAACGCCGGCAAACTTGACATCCCATTCCTCGTCGAACTCTCGGTCATCGACCAGGTCAGAGAAAAACTGCTCGGAAAATCATTCTACGTGATCACCGCCAACTGGTATGACCTCAACCTGTCAAGCCTCACCGGAAGGAAATTCATTCCCGCAAAAATCACGGACATCAGACCGGGCAACGAATACTATTCCACTCTCCTTGAGCTGAACGACGAAAAGGGAGCGCCCTTCTGCCTCTTTATGTCGGTCGGAAACGACCTGAAAACCCTCAGAAACTTCGGATCGCTCTTTTCGTTTAATGACCCGCGGAAATCATATCCCGACATCAGCGACGAAACATGGAGAAACATCATCAACGGCCGAGTGGCCACAGACATGACTCGCGACGAATGCAGGCTCGCTCTGGGCGCACCTGCCACCGTCGACAGCCGCGTCGGCTACAGTTCTATCCGTGAAATATGGACCTACGAAAACGGAATCTACCTCATCTTCGAGGACAATCTGCTTAAATCATTCCGCCAATAATGAAACTGACATTTCTCGGAACGGGCACTTCGACCGGCGTGCCGCAGATCGGTTGCGAATGCGACGTTTGCCGGTCAACAGATCCGAACGACAAGCGGATGCGCACTGCAGCACTGCTCTCCACTCCGTCGGGGAACATTCTGATCGACTGCGGGCCGGACTTCCGGTCACAGATTCTGCGCGAAGAATCTCCCGAAATCAAGGCTCTGCTGATCACCCACTCCCACTATGATCACCTCGGAGGGATCGATGACCTGCGCCCTTACTGCACCACCGAAGAGCCGTTTCCGGTTTTCTGTGCTCCCGACGTCGCAGAACGCATCCGGACAGTCATGCCTTATTGCTTCGGACCTCATCCCTATCCAGGCTCACCGCGCATAATCCTTCACGAGGTCGAACCATTTGAGACGTTCCGTCCCTTCGACGGTGCGCCGGAATTTCAGGCACTTCCGGTCATGCACACCGAATCGCTCCGTATCTATGGATACCGGACAGACGGCCTCGGCTACGTTACTGACTGCAAGGTGATGCCGAATGAAACCGTCGAAGCGCTCAAGGATGCAGACACTCTTGTCATCAACGCCCTGCGCCACACTCCTCATCCATCGCATCTGTCGCTCGACGAAACCCTACGGCTTATCGAAATCATAAAGCCCCGCCATGCATGGCTGACCCACATCTCTCACCAGATGGGCCTTCATGCCGAAGAAGCCCGCAAACTCCCGTCGGGCGTAAGGCTTGCCGCCGACGGCCTCTCAATAGAGATCAACTGATCCCCAATTGCAACAACAGCCTCCTTCATTATCACATTGAAAACATAACAAACAGGGCGCGCGAAACCAATCGTTTCGCGCGCCCGTTTATTCAGGATCTTTATATGTCTCAGAGCTGGCTTTCGGGATTGAGATTGGCCTGCTCGATGTCTTTGAAGTAGCGGTAGGTTCCGACCATCAGTTCATCACAGGCAGCTTCATCAGCTACGATGATTGCCTTGGGATGCATCTGAAGAGCGGAGATAGTCCACATCTGGCTGATGCCGCCTTCGACACCATGCTTAAGGGCACGCGCTTTGTTATGACCGTTGACAAGAAGCATTACGCTCTTGGCTGCCATGACAGTTCCGACACCGACAGTAAGAGCTGTTTTCGGAACGAGATCAACGTTATTATCAAAGAATCGCGAGTTAGCGATGATAGTGTCGCGCGTAAGTGTCTTCATGCGGGTCTTTGAGGTCAGAGACGAACCGGGTTCATTGAACGCAATGTGGCCGTCAGGTCCGACACCACCCATGAACAGGTCGATGCCGCCATAGCTTTCGATCTTGGCTTCGTAGCGGGCGCATTCTTCCTCGGGATTCTCAGCATTTCCGTTGAGGATATTCACGTTTTCGGGAAGAATGTCGATCTGGTTGAAAAAGTTGGTCCACATGAAAGTGTAGTAGCTCTGTTCATGGTCTCTGGGAATTCCGCAGTATTCGTCCATATTGAAGGTCACGACATTTTTGAACGAAACTTTTCCTTCCTTGTTGAGCCGGATAAGCTCCTTATACAAGCCAAGAGGCGAGCTTCCGGTCGGACAACCGAGCACAAAAGGATGTTCAGCAGTAGGGTTAGCCTCGTTGATACGGGCTGCGACATAGGCAGCACCCCATTTCGACATTGTTTCGTAATCGGGCTCAATAATTAATCTCATAATCTAAGGTCTTTTTTATGTTTAATGTAGGAATTATTCTGCACGGTCTGAAAAAGTCA